>CAJWTH010000015.1 GCA_913047725.1 uncultured Planktomarina sp. | reverse complement strand
CGTGAACTAGTGGCTGGGACTAACTTTCCAATTACTTCTACTCTAATGGGCTTGGGCTCTTACCCAGCTAAGGGCGAAAACTGGTTAGGTATGCTAGGCATGCATGGATTGTACGAAGCCAATATGGCGATGCATGATTGTGATCTTATGATTAATATTGGCGCCAGATTTGATGATCGAATTACAGGGAGGCTGGACGCGTTCAGTCCTGGTTCTATCAAGGCACATGTGGACATTGATCCTTCCTCAATTAACAAAGTTATTCGCGTCGACATACCAATCGTGGGCGATGTTGGGCATGTATTAGAAGACTTACTTAATGTCTGGAAATCTAGAGGGCGAAAAACACAAAATAAAGATCTCAAAGCCTGGTGGGGTCAAATTGATATTTGGCGAAAAGTTCGGTGTCTCGATTACAAAGCAGATACTAAAACTATAAAACCACAATACGCGCTAGAAAGACTTGAGGCCCTTACCAAAGACCACGATCGGTTTATAACCACCGAAGTTGGTCAACACCAAATGTGGGCAGCACAGTACCTTGGCTTTAACGACCCAAACCGTTGGATGACCTCGGGGGGCCTTGGTACCATGGGATATGGATTTCCTGCCTCTATCGGTGTGCAAGTTGCACATCCAGGTAGCCTCGTAATTAATGTTGCGGGGGAGGCTAGTTGGTTGATGAACATGCAAGAAATGGGAACAGCCATGCAGTACGGCCTACCCGTAAAGCAATTTATATTAAACAATGAACGACTGGGTATGGTTCGGCAGTGGCAAGAGCTTTTGCATGGTGAGCGATATTCACAAAGTTGGTCGGAATCGCTTCCAGATTTTGTAAAGTTAGCAGAAGCGTTTGGAGCAAAAGGAATACTTTGTTCGGACCCTAAAGATTTAGACGATGCTATAATTGAAATGCTAAAGCATAATGGACCAGTCATTTTTGATTGCGCCGTTGAAAAACATGAAAATTGTTTTCCAATGATCCCCTCAGGCAAAGCGCATAATGAAATGCTCTTAGGAGATGCATCAACAGATGGTGCCATCGATGCCGCCGGTTCTGTTTTAGTTTAAAGGGATATAGAATGTCTGCACTCAAAATTAAAAAAGGTACTACTTCGAAATCGGCATATAATTTGCGTTCAAACTATGATGACTCAATTGAACGACATACGTTGGCCGTTCTTGTTGCAAACGAGCCTGGAGTATTAGCTCGTGTAATCGGCTTATTTTCGGGAAGAGGGTACAATATTGAAAGCCTCACAGTAGCAGAGGTAGAACAAGACGGACACACCAGCCGAATTACAATTGTTACCACGGGTACCCCCCAAGTAATTGAACAAATAAAAGCTCAGCTTGGCCGCATAGTGCCAGTTTACGAAGTGCATGATTTAACGGTTGAAGGACCCTCTGTTGAACGCGAGTTATCCCTATTTAAGGTAAGCGGATCAGGTGAAAAAAGAGTTGAAGCGTTACGCTTGGCAGATGTGTTTCGTGCCAATGTAGTTGATAGTACATTAACCAGCTTTACATTTGAGGTCGTTGGTAGTCCCGAAAAAATAGATGCCTTTGCAGAACTGATGCGACCATTGGGATTGTCTGAAATGGCTCGAACAGGGGTCGCCGCGTTATCTCGCGGCTAATTGAAAATTAAATAAAAATATTACTATAATGCTCAAAGTGAATTCCATAACATTCTTAGTCCCTCATAAATAATCCATCAACTTTAGAAGTTAATAATTTATACTATCATGTCGTGATAGGAAAAACTTTGTCGCGATAAGAAAAGTATGCCTGTCTCAGTAAGGTATAGGATGTCGGGATTGGAGGGTACAAATGGCAAACCGAGTGACACCCAAAAGTCTAGAAAGTGTGCAGCGTCCAATACATACCGCAACCGGATTACCAAACGCACACTACATTGATCCAAACATATTTAAAGAAGAATCCGAAGCCATTTTGAAAGCTAGTTGGGCTGGTCTTGCTGTTGGTGCTGATATCCCGGAGATAGGTGACGCTAAACCTGTCAACTTTTTAAATTTACCACTTCTTTTAATTAGAGGAACAGATTCCAAAGTGAGGGTTTTTGAAAATATTTGTCGTCACCGCGGGATGCAGCTTGTAAATGAACCTAGAAAGGTTGAAGGAGCAATTCGCTGCCCCTACCACTCGTGGTGTTACTCCTCAAAAGGTAAGTTAATTAGTACTCCTCACGTTGGTGGTGCTGGTCAAAATTTACATCCATCAATTATTAAAGAAACCTTGGGACTAAATGAGATCCGCAGTCATGTCTGGCGTGATGTAGTATTTATTAATATCTCGGGTGATGCCTTAAGTTTTTCAGAGGTACATGCAGATTTAATTAAACGTTGGTCTGAGTTTGATACCAAAATTTATCATGGTGGAGATGATAGCAAATTTCAGCTCAATTTAAAATCAAACTACAAATTGGTCGTAGAAAACTATTGCGAAAGCTACCACCTTCCGTGGGTTCATCCCGGGTTGAACAGCTATTCGCGACTTGAAGATCATTATAATATTGTAAAATATGGAAAATTTTCAGGTCAGGGAACTCTGCTCTACAGTCAATTTAAGGATAGGAATGGGCAAGCAGCGTTTCCAGATTTTCCAAATCTATCTGAAAAGTGGAATAAAGGTGCAGAATATATTACGGTTTACCCCAATGTTTTACTTGGCGTTCAACGAGACCACGCTTTTGCAATAATAGTTGAGCCAAAATGTCATAATGAAACCGTTGAACACATTCATTTTTATTATGCATCAGATACCACAGAGGCAAAAAATCGTACGATCAATACTAAACAGTGGAAAGAGGTATTTGAAGAAGATATTTTTGTTGTTCAAGGGATGCAGTCTGGTCGGTATGCACCTTCTTTTGACGGTGGACGCTTTAGTCCAATAATGGATGAGGCGACGCATTGCTATCATGATTGGGTCGCCAATAAAATTTCTGCATATCGCAATTGATATGTCCACGCGACTTAATCAAAAGATTATTGCCGCACATAAGAAAAGAGATGATTGGCTATTGGTAGAGCTCTACACCCAAGCTGCCGATAGTAGCGCAGACTGTGATAGGGAATGTTTTTTTCTAACATGTGCCCATATATTTGCGCTGGAGCAAAACCATCCAAGCCAATCTAATTTAAGAGAAAGACTGGAGAGCAATGGCCGCGAGTGATGGATGCTCAAATTAGAACTCTTAATTTTCATTAGTAAATGAGATGAGGTACCAAGCTGTTCCTCACCACATTTAATTCGAAAAAAACATAGATTTATGTACTAAATCAAGCAGCACGTCCAACATCGTCAACTGCAACCAGAGGTACCGCCACAAGTATTACATTTCATGCAGGTCCCATTTCTAACCAAGGTATAATTCCCGCACTCTCCGCAAGGATCTCCCTCATAGCCTTGCATCTTCGCCTTTGCTCTATGATCCATACCCGATACTGTTCCGGTACCTAGCGCTGTCGCGGGCGCAGGCACACGATCTGGTACTAGTGTGGAAATCGCTGCTGCTGGGTCAAGAGATGCTTCCAATGCAACTGATCCACCTCCCTGACCCCCCTGATAGACCACAAACTCTTGCGGGACTCTATTTCGATGGTAACCCGTCGACACCATTTGCTTCAGAACTTCTATCCCCTTTGCCGCTTTGGCCTCTTCAACCGCGCGGACATTAGATTTTCCTTCTTCCTCACCACGCCCAATACCATCAAACGAAGTGCCCTCAGGTTTCACGTGCGCTAGATCTGTTCTATCTAGATAGGAAACCGCTAATTCACGGAATATGTAATCCAAAATAGACGTTGCATTTTTTATACTATCATTTCCTTGCACCATACCCGCCGGTTCAAATTTTGTGAAAGTAAAAGCATCGACAAACTCATCCAATGGTACACCGTATTGAAGACCAACCGATATTGCGATGGCAAAATTATTCATCATCGCACGGAATCCAGCACCTTCTTTGTGCATATCAATAAAAATCTCACCCAATTGTCCGTCTTCATACTCGCCGGTTCTTAGGTAAACTTTATGTCCCCCGACTATCGCCTTTTGAGTATAGCCACGCCGACGCGTTGGCATCTTTTCACGATCCCTGCGAATTATTTCTTTTACAACAATCTTCTCAACAATTTTTTCGGCTAATACCGCTGCTTTTTCTTGAGATGAACCTGCTGCCAAAATTTCCTCTGCTTCTTCATCATCTTCCACCAGCGCGGCCGCTAGCGGCTGAGAAAGTTTGGAACCATCACGGTAAAGTGCATTAGCTTTGATACCAAGTGACCAACTCAGCTCATAAGCTTTCTGACACTCTTCAATAGTCGCATCATTTGGCATATTTATAGTTTTTGATATAGCACCTGAAATAAACGATTGGGCTGCTGCCATCATGTAAATATGACTATTTACACTCAAATATCGTTTTCCTGTTTTTCCACAGGGATTGGCACAGTCAAATATTTTGTAATGTTCCTCTTTAAGGTGAGGTGCACCTTCCAGTGTCATTGTCCCACACACATGGTCGTTTGCCGCCTCTATCGCTTTACGACTGAAGCCTAAGTGAGTGAGTAAGTCAAATGTAGGATCCATCAACTTCTCAGATGGGATGCCCAATATGTCTGTGCAAAACTCTGCGCCCAGTGTCCACTGATTGAAAACAAACCTTATATCAAAAGCAGATGGTAAGGCCGCCTCTATTTTGTTAATTTCAGCTTGGCCAAAACCGTGCCCAACCAATGATGTATGATTAATTCCCGGTGCATTCCCCATGGACCCATGTCCAACAGCATAGCCAATAATTTCTTCAATTTCACTGCTTCTGTACCCTTGCTTAGCAAGCGCAGCTGGCACTGACCTGTTAATAATTTTAAAGTACCCACCACCTGCGAGTTTTTTGAACTTAACCAAAGCAAAATCAGGTTCAATACCGGTAGTGTCACAATCCATTACTAAGCCAATTGTCCCTGTAGGAGCTATTACCGTTGTCTGTGCATTCCGAAAGCCATGTTTTTCACCAAGCACTACAGCCTTATCCCAACTACTTTTAGAAAGCTTTATAAGCCTTTGATCTGGACAATTTTTTTGATCGAGTGGTACTGGCTTTATTGCTAAACCTTCATAGTTTTTTATCTCACCGTTAACTGCACGCCGATGATTGCGTATCACCCGCAGCATGTGCTCTGAATTCTTCGCATACCCTGGAAAAGCCCCTAACTCGCCAGCCATTTCAGCAGATGTGTGATAAGCTACCCCAGTCATTACGGCTGTTAGTGCGCCACAAAGCGCTCGACCCTCATCGCTATCATAACCATAGCCCATATTCATTAATAGGCCGCCAATATTGGCGTAACCGAGCCCTAAGGTTCGAAAGTCATATGAACGCTGCGCAATTTCCTTGGACGGAAACTGAGCCATGAGAACACTTATTTCTAATGTAACTGTCCACAGACGGGTGGCATGCACGTAATCGTCCGCCTGAAATTCTCCATTTTCATAAAATGTTAGTAGGTTCATTGATGCCAAGTTACATGCTGTATCATCCAGAAACATATACTCAGAGCATGGATTTGAGCCCCTGATTTCACCGTCAGCAGGACAAGTATGCCAGGCGTTTACTGTGTCATGATATTGAATACCTGGATCCGCACACGCCCACGCTGCGTGTCCAACTTGTGACCAGAGGTCCCTCGCCTTAATGGTTTTGAAAACAGCGCCGTCTGTCCGGTTTATTAGTTCCCAATCTGCGTCTTTTTCGACAGCGTAGAGGAATGCATCAGTTACACGAATTGAGTTATTGGAGTTTTGTCCTGATACAGAATTATAAGCTTCTGAATCCCAATCTGTGTCATAGGTTGGAAATTCAATACTTGTGTGTCCTTGCTTCGCGTAGTCTAAAACTCGCTTTACATAAGTTTCTGGAATAGAGACCTTTTTTGCAGCCCTTACCGCACCCTTAAGCGTTTCATTGACTTTTGGATCATAAGCATCTTCCGCAGCGCCATCCCATGTCTTGATTGCCTCAAACAGCAGGTTGAGCTTTTCCTCGTGCATTTTAGACCCAGCTACGATGGAAGCAACCTTTTGCTCCTCGATTACCTTCCAATTAATGAAATCCTCAATATCTGGGTGATCCGCATCACAAATGACCATTTTTGCCGCGCGGCGCGTTGTGCCACCAGATTTGATCGCTCCAGCCGCGCGGTCGCCAATTTTTAGAAAGCCCATCAAACCCGATGATTGCCCACCACCCGACAGCGACTCTCCCGCCCCTCTGAGGGACGAAAAGTTAGTGCCAGTACCCGAGCCATATTTAAATAGTCGTGCCTCGCGCACCCAAAGGTCCATAATGCCGCCATCATTTACAAGATCATCAGACACAGATTGAATGAAACAGGCATGCGGCTGTGGATGCTCATAGCTGCTATTCGATTTTGTTAGTTTACCCGTTTTATAGTCGACATAGTGGTGGCCTTGCGCGGGGCCATCTATGCCGTACGCCCAGTGCAGGCCAGTGTTAAACCATTGTGGAGAATTGGGCGCCGCGCGCTGGGTCGCGAGCATAAAACGCATTTCGTCATAATAAGCGCTTGCGTCAGTCTCCGTGGAGAAATACCCACCTTTCCAGCCCCAGTAAGCCCACGCACCAGCCAATCGGTCAAAAACTTGCTTTGCTGATATCTCACCACCAAATTCTGCATTCTTGGTGGCCTCTCGCCTACATAAAAATGCTGGTACGCCTTTTTCTTTAACTGTTTTCGTTTCAGTCGGAACGCCTGCTTTTCGGAAATATTTCTGTGCTAAAACATCCGAAGCCACCTGGGACCACTGGGATGGTACCTCTAAATCTGCGAGATGAAAGACAGTAGTCCCGTCTGGGTTACGAATTTCGCTGGTAGTTTTTGTGAACTCTATCGAATCGTAAGCTCCGCCTGTGGGACTAGTAAAACGCCGTTCAATTTTCATTTTTGCCTCATTTCGCCGCTTAAACGCGGTATTATTTTAAATTTCACTGCTGTATCAATGAATAAATAATAATATTCACCGGCCTCGCCGCCTGGATGTCAGTACTATATCTTGTGCTCCAATGAGCTGCACATACCAATTGATCTGTAAAAGTTGGAATCGTCAACGAGTTTTTAGAGATTTATTTGTTAAAATTTACTTGACTCCGACTACCCCGCCGATTCGACCGTCCAGTAAAAATTTAATGAATTGTTTTTAATAAAAAGATAACAACTTAGATCCAAGTTGTTGGGAAAAAAAATTAATGTCAGCTTGTTGTCCCAAAGATTTGTCGCGCCATTGCTCCCACAAAACAACACCTATAAAAATTTTAACAAAAAATGGTCGGGGCGGCGAGATTCGAACTCACGACCCCCTGTACCCAAAACAGGTGCGCTACCAGACTGCGCCACGCCCCGACACATGGATCTCTTTAGGCAATTGAATTCAGAAAGAAAAGAGCCTTCATCCGCACAAAACATTTTTTTTGTCTTTGCCAAGGTTGGCATAGCTAAGGACGGTATCTTGGCGAAGGTTTAAATCTTTGGCCATTCCACCGTTTATTTCCAAAACGAATTGCACAGGACCACTACTAATTAGGGCTTCCAAACTACCCGGAACCGTATTCTCATAGATGTCGAGCAAGGTCCCATCTGACTTAAAATATAAAAGGTCGAGT
This sequence comes from uncultured Planktomarina sp., assembly GCA_913047725.1. Lineage (GTDB taxonomy): Bacteria > Pseudomonadota > Alphaproteobacteria > Rhodobacterales > Rhodobacteraceae > Planktomarina. The sequence continues at coordinate 17,931 of CAJWTH010000015.1, read as the reverse complement.
GGTATCAACGTATTTTTCATCCAAAAGGAAACAATCTGTGGGCTATCATAAATAAAAATCATACCAGAAAACTTAAGAAGACTGTCACGTCCCATTAAACCCTTTGCCCGTGTATTATCACTATTTGCTACCTCAACGTGAAAACGAGCTTTTCCCCACGATCCACTAAGGTAAGCATAATCAACGTAACATTCAGCCCGAGCTCCGCCTACAGCGACAAACACACCGACTGCTGCTGTCAAAACTAAATATCTTATTGATTTAAAAATAAAAAACCCCAAATTTAACGGTGATGAGAAATTAAAAAAGAAATTCTTGCCTCAACAGTATCTACTTTTACGAAGTTTTATCGCTTAAATAAAAAAGTTTTACGGATAGAGCCTCTTGATTGACCACGAGGCATCGTTTTCCTGAAACACCCAACGAAACCTGTCATGTAGACGCGCATCCCCGTCTGCCCAAAACTCTATTTCAACTGGACGGATCCGTATCCCCCCCCAAAAAACTGGCCTAACCACATCGTTTCCATACTCCGATTGAATGCTAGAAACTCGATCCATTAAGATTTGACGCGATTCTAGTTCCTGAGATTGCTTTGAAGCTACCGCACCAACCCGCGATTGCGGCGATCTACTAAGGAAATACTCGTCGGCTATTGTTCCCTCCTCACGCTCAACCACACCCCTGCATCTTATTTGTCGCCGTAGAGATTTCCAATGAATTACAAACGCAACCTTACCAGCAGAGAAAGCCTCTTGGGCCTTAACGCTTCCATAATTTGTATAAAAAACAAAAGAGTTCTTCTCGATTGACTTCAACAATACTATCCGCGCATTCGGCATACCATTTTCATCAACCGTTGAGAGCGCCATCGCATTGGGATCGTTCAGTTCCCCACGTTCAGCTTCACTCAACCATCGCTGCGCTATCGAGAAAGGGTCCTCCCCCTCGAATATGCCATTTCTTTTTTCCATCTCAAATTTTGCCTCTGGGTTGATGAGTTACACGAGTTCGCTTAAACGCAATATAATCTAATTGTCGATGGGGGAAAGTCCAATGGGACTGATGACCGGTAAGCAGGGTCTAATAATGGGTTTAGCCAATGATAAATCAATAGCCTGGGGTATTGCTCAGGCTTTGTATTCTGAAGGTGCAGAAATAGGCGTTACCTATGTTGGCGAAGCAATGAAAAAGCGCGTTGAGCCTTTAGCGGCAAAAATCAGAGCGCCTCTAGTGCGCGAATGCGATGTTGGCGATCCAAATTCTATTTTAGATTTAATGACTCAGGCCGAACGTTTGTGGGGTAAAATAGATTTTTTAGTCCATGCTATTGGCTATTCTGACAAGTCTGAATTACGTGGAAAATACATCAACACTTCTCGGGAAAACTTTCTGCAAACACTCGACATATCGGCCTATTCTTTCACTGCCATTCTCCAAGCAGCGAAAGATATTTTGTCAACTAATTCTTCCTGCCTAACCCTTACCTATTACGGGGCTGAAAAAGTGATGCCTAACTATAACGTGATGGGCGTCGCAAAAGCTGCGCTTGAAGCTTCTGTTCGTTACCTAGCAGAGGATCTTGGCCGTGGCGGTACCCGTGTAAACGCTGTCAGCGCGGGGACTATAAAGACCCTAGCAGCCTCTGGAATTGGCGATTTTAGAGAAATCATGAAATGGAATGAAAAAACTAGTCCACTGCGTCGCACTGTAAGTCAGGAGGAAGTCGGAAAGTCCGCGCTTTATCTATTATCTGATCTAGGGTCTGGTGTCACTGGTGAAATATTACACGTAGATGCAGGTTATCATGCTATTGGAATGCCAAGTCTGGATGACCCAGATAGACCACGCTGAAAGTTTAGATTAGGATAAGAAATGTCAGATCGCCTCCCACACGAAAAAGGGTTCCACATAAGTTGGGACCAAATCCATCGCGACGCTCGGGCACTAGCTTGGCGCCTCGATGGCCACGGTCCTGATGATGGTGCATGGCGAGCTATTGTCGCTATAACACGCGGCGGGATGGCTCCCGCAATGATTGTCGCGCGAGAATTGGACGTACGAAATGTCGACACCATAAGCGTTAAAAGTTACCAGCAACAAGATCGCTCAGAGGCAGTTATCTTAAAGGCGCCAGATAAAAAACTAATGGGCGATGGTAATGGAATTTTGGTGATTGATGATCTCGTGGACAGCGGAAAAACTCTTGAGTTAGTGCGTGCACATTACCCAAAAGCCCACTACGCAACTATTTATGCAAAACCTCAGGGTAGAGTAATGGTGGACACATTTATAACCGAAGTTAGTCAAGACACCTGGATCTTTTTCCCTTGGGATATGGCCCTACAATATGTTCAGCCGTACCGTGGAACAGACTAAGAATATTTTATAAACTGAAAATAGTTAACTTATGATAAAAAATATTATAATTGATAGTGACCCTGGCCAAGACGACGCGGTAGCTATACTTCTCGCTCTAGCTTCTCCTGACCTTAATGTTTTGGGAATAACCTGCGTCGCCGGCAACGTACCGCTATCTAAAACAAGTTTTAACGCCAAACAAATTTGTGAATTAGCCGGAAAACCTGAAATACCACTATTTGCCGGCTGTGATAGGCCCATGGGGCGAGAACTTGTTACAGCCGAGCATGTTCATGGTAAAACTGGTTTAGATGGAGCTACATTACCTGAACCAAAAATAGAGTTGAAGACTACTCACGCAGTTGACTTTATTATAAATACCTTGCGGGAGGCTCCAAAAAAATCAATAACTCTCTGCCCCCTAGGCCCACTTACCAATATAGGAACTGCGCTACAAAAAGCTCCTGATATTATTGATAATATTAAACAAATAGTATTGATGGGTGGCGCATACTTTGAAGTTGGGAACATAACACCGGCAGCAGAGTTTAACATATTTGTTGATCCTGAAGCGGCAGAAATAGTTTTCAAGTCAGGTATTGATTTGGTCGTAGCTCCTCTAGATGTCACCCATAAAGCACTAACAAATCAGGCATGGGTTTCAGAACTAAAGGCGCAAAATAACACAATCTGTGATGTAGTTGCAGGGTGGACAAGTTTTTTTGAACGTTTTGATGTTGAAAAATATGGAACTGAGGGCGCGCCACTGCATGATCCATGCGTAATTGCGTACTTAATCTCCCCTGAACTTTTTTCAGGCCGGCATATTAATGTTGAAATAGAAACTAAATCAGAGTTAACCCGCGGAATGACTGTAGCAGATTGGTGGGGTGTAACTGACCGGCCAGCAAATGCTCTTTTCCTAAACGATATCGATTCAGAAGGTTACTTCAGATTACTTACGACCCGTATATCCAAACTTTGAAAAAATTTCTAAGTGAATGGTTAAAAAGTATGCTCTTACCGCGATTATGAGAAAAATTTTCGCGTTTAATTTTAGATTTAGACTATTTCTTTTTAGTGTAAATGCTATGCATTAGTCTTAATAAACTACAATGGCTTATCGTGGCTCGCTAAGTTAAATGCCCAAAATAAGTATAAATATTGAGATTTCAAAGCGCATCAGGATAGAGAGTTGATACAATGATTGCTGATTGGGACAATACTTATGCCCGCCTACCTAATCAAATGTACGCACAACAGGTGCCAACTCCTGTTGCCTCACCCTCGGGCTTAGCTTTAAACAAAAATTTAGCTGCCGACCTAGGTATCTCATTTGATAGTGATTGGTTTGAATACATGTCAGGCAATAAGTTGCCTGATGGCGCCAACCCCATTTCACAGGCATATGCAGGTCATCAGTTTGGACATTGGAACCCCCAATTAGGAGACGGTCGGGCCATTCTTTTAGGTGAGGTTACTGGAGGCTTTGGACATATTGACCTACAGCTTAAGGGTGCCGGCAGGACCCCCTGGTCGCGTTCTGGGGATGGACGCGCCTGGTACGGGCCCATATTGCGCGAATACTTAGTTTCCGAGGCCATGCATTCGCTAGGCATCCCAACGACAAGAGCACTTGCCGCAGCAGCAACAGGCGAAAAGATATTTCGTGAGCAGGGACCCCTGCCGGGTGCGGTCATTTGCAGGACAGCAAGTAGCCATATTCGCGTAGGCACTTTTCAGTACTTTGCATCTCGAAATGATTTACAGGCTCTTCAATCACTTTTTGACTACACTGTTAGACGCCACTTCCCTGAAGCTAAAACTGTTGAAGATCTACTTCAGGAGGCCGTAAAAAAGCATGCAAGCTTGGTTGCCAGTTGGATGGCAGTAGGGTTCATCCACGGAGTAATGAATACTGACAACAGTCACGTCGCGGGCATTACCATAGACTATGGTCCATGCGCTTTTATGGATTATTTTGTTCCAACAAAGGTATTTAGTTCAATAGATAGACAGGGACGTTATGCGTACAACAATCAAGCAAAGATGGCGGCATGGAACTTAGCTCAGCTTGCGACTGCTTTGTTACCATTAGCAACTGAACGCGAATCTGCGATAGAACATTACACAGAAATCATCCACGGATTTTCAGATACTTTTGAAAAGGCTTATGACAAGGCTTACTCGCAAAAAATTGGGTATAGTGCCAGTAAAGAGAGTAGTAAAATGATACAGTCATTGCTGAAAATGATGGCCGAACAGGGCGCAGATTATACACTAACCTTTCGGGCTCTTGGAGAAGGAACAGTAGACGAGCATCTTGGTGATCATCCTGATTTCAAACAATGGTATGAAAACTGGTTAAATGGAGCCAAAATGAAGGAACTCCACAAGGTTAACCCTGCAATAATTCCACGGAACCACTTAATAGAAGAGATGATAAGTAAAGCAACCACAGGGGACATGGAATTATTTTATTCTTTAAGCCATGCCTTAAACACCCCGTTTGAACATCCTCAAAATCCAAGGTTAGGAATGCCACCAGAAATAAATGAAGAGGTTACGGCAACCTTTTGCGGTACCTAATTTTAAATTTCTAAATAATTTTGTTATTTACAGTATGTCTTGAGCTATCCTAACAATTTAAGGAAATTGTTGGAATAAATTAGACTCAAACAAAAAGCTTTTCTTTCACTATATTGAATTGTTGGTCACAATGGTCTTAAACAAAGTCTACCTACCAAAAACAAACCAACTCATTTGGTTGAAAAGATATAGCATCCGACCGAAAAAGATCGGTCAAATAAGACGAGTTTAATTATGAACAAGAACATTATTAAAAGGTGTGAGCAGAACGGTCTTAGGATGACAGAGCAACGTCGAATTGTGGCCCAAGTTCTAGACACCTCCGACGATCATCCAGACGTAGAAGAACTTTACGCACGTGCCTCAAGGTTGGATCCAAAAATATCAATTGCAACGGTATACCGAGCAGTAAAGCTATTTGAAGAAAGTGGTATTTTAGAGAAATTAGAATTTGGTGACGGTCGAGCTCGATACGAAGATGCAGACAGAGATCACCACGACCATTTAATAGATATGCAAACAGGCAAAGTTATAGAATTTATAGATCCAGAAATCGAGGCTCTTCAAGAGAAGATTGCAAAGCGTTTGGGTTATGACCTTAAGGATCACCGCTTAGAACTTTTTGGTGTGCCCATAAAGCGCACCAAGGATGACTAGCCATAAAAAAAGCGAAAATCTCGCTGGTATTGGCTTGGTTGTTTTAGCGATGGCCGGCTTTGCTGTTGAAGATTCTATTATAAAGTTTCTGGCACAAAGGCTAAGTCCAGGCCAAATTCTCGTTATGATTGGAATTGGTGGCACATCCGTTTTCTACATTTTATTAAAAGTAAAAGGCATTCAGGTGCGGCGTGAAATAGTGGCTAATAGTTGGGTTATTGGCAGAACATTATCAGAGCTTTTCGGAACAGCCTTTTTTGTTTTATCTCTTTCACTGGTTCCAATTACAACTGTTTCAGCAATAATCCAAGTAAGCCCGTTACTAGTAACACTAGGGGCAGCTGTCCTATTAAAAGAGAAGGTTGGGATCAGAAGGTGGTCAGCCATCACAATCGGTTTGTTTGGCGTAGCAATAATATTAAAACCATGGTCAGCAGACTTTCAGGCGGCAGCATTTTTAGCACTACTTGGCGTGATAGGACTGTCCGCACGCGACCTGGCAACCCGTCGGGTCCCAAAAACAACACCAAGCTTGGCATTGGCACTTTTGGGCTTTGGTGCAACGATCCCAGCTGGGTTAATTTTAATTAGCTTTGACAATATCTTAATAGTGCCAACACAGCAGGAAATTTTGCTAATAATTTTGGGTATTACTATTGGTGTTATTTCTTACTATTGCATTGTAATGGGAATGCGGTTGGGCGAAATTTCAGCAGTTGTCCCCTTCCGCTATTCTCGCTTGGTATTTGGGGTAGCCATTGGGGTATGGTTTTTCCAAGAAAATTTAGAATTCAGTACAGTGCTAGGATCCGCCATCGTGGTAATATCTGGCCTCTATGCGCTTTGGAGGGAAACACGTCTCAGATCATAGATTTCGAGAAATCACTTCAAACATCTACTAAGTCTTGCTATTTCACGTCTAACAAGTTTTTGGAGCCTTATTAATGACTACAATCATAGATATTCACGCCAGAGAAATTCTGGACAGCAGGGGTAATCCCACTGTTGAGGTCGACGTCACACTGGAAGATGGAACAATGGGGCGTGCTGCAGTGCCATCTGGAGCTTCAACTGGTGCGCATGAAGCTGTCGAAATTCGTGATGATGATACCGCTCGATACAAGGGAATGGGCGTGTTGAAGGCAGTCGAAAACATTAATGGTGAGATCGCAGATACATTGCTTGGCTTTGACGCCGATGAGCAAGTAGCCATCGACGAGGCTATGATAGAAATGGACGGTACACCGAATAAGGCTCGTCTTGGTGCAAACGCCATACTGGGGGTCTCTTTGGCAGTGGCAAAGGCTGCAGCTCACTACAGCGGAAGACCACTTTACCGCCACGTAGGTGGCACATCCGCTCGTGTAATGCCGGTTCCTATGATGAATATACTTAATGGTGGGGAACATGCAGATAACCCCATTGATATTCAAGAGTTTATGATTATGCCCGTGTCAGCAAGTAGCATTCGGGACGCAGTACGAATGGGATCAGAAATATTTCATACACTTAAAGGTGAACTAATTAGCGCCGGTTTATCTATTGGTATTGGCGATGAGGGTGGTTTTGCACCAAATATTTCATCATCACGCGCGGCATTGGATTTCATAATAAGTGCTATTGAAAAAGCTGGCTTCAAGGCTGGGAAAGATATTTATCTAGCCTTAGATTGTGCCGCATCAGAGTATTACAAAGAGAGTAAATATGAAATGAAGGGCGAGGGAATATCCCTATCTAGTGCAGAAAATGTTACATATTTAAAAGAACTGGTGGATGATTATCCGATTATTAGTATTGAAGACGGCTGCGATGAGGATGACTGGGACGGGTGGAAGCTTCTTACGGATACCTTAGGAGATCGCTGTCAATTGGTTGGAGATGACCTGTTTGTAACCAATCCTGAGCGCCTGGCTATGGGCATTGAACGCGGCGTGGCTAACTCAATGCTGGTTAAGGTAAATCAGATTGGAACGCTGACTGAGACTTTACGCGCCGTCGATATGGCGCATCGTGCCGGCTTCACAAATGTAATGAGCCACCGATCAGGTGAAACAGAGGATACCACTATCGCAGATCTTGCCGTTGCAACTAATTGTGGCCAAATCAAAACGGGATCTCTAGCTCGATCTGACAGACTGGCAAAATACAATCAGCTGATCCGAATTGAAGAAGCTCTAGGCGAAACAGCGGTGTATGCTGGCCGTTCAATTCTAAAATAATGACAGCCGAAGAAATCATTGACTACCTAAGGCTCAAACCACATCCAGAAGGTGGCTGGTACAGACAAACTTGGGCAGCAAAAATACCTAAGCGTCCTGCGGGTACTTGTATCTATTTTTTGTTAAAAGAAGGTGAATCTTCTGCTTGGCATAGAGTGGATGCTGGAGAAATTTGGCACTTTTACTCCGGTGATCCGTTGATTTTAAGGAGGGCAGATAGCGTCGAAGGGCCCGCTTTTGATACTGTTTTAGGATCAAATCTATTGGCCGGTGAGTACCCACAGTTGGTGGTTGAGGCTAATCAATGGCAAGCCGCTCGCACAACTGGAAAATACACGCTTGTTGGCTGTACTGTTAGCCCAGGCTTTGAATTTTCAGGTTTTGAATTGGCGGATAAAAACTTTGACATTCCATCAATCTAAACTGAACCTTAACCTATACTTCGAACACCACCCAGCATTTGCTCCGGCACACCTGTCGTTTTAGGAAATGTAATTGGCAATCCGCGCATTGACCTTACGGCTAAATAGGCGAAGGCTTGGGCCTCAACCATATCTCCATCAAACCCCATTTGATCAATGTCGATGATATCTGAGGGAACTAATGCCTTTAATTGGCGCATGAGTTCTAGATTTTTTCTTCCGCCACCAGTTATCCAAACTTGCGTTGGAAAAGATGGTAAAAGTTTTAATGCTTGGTGGACACTAGCAACAATTATGGCCGTAAGGGTGGCTGCAGCGTCAGCGGTATTTAAATTTGACACCATGTCGTTTAATTGTGCAAAGCTACCTCGATCTAACGACTTTGGCGGACCTTTGGATAAATAAGGGTTTTTTAAAAAAGTTTCAACTATATCGATTTCTATGTTACCACCGGATGCTATTAGTCCGTCTCTATCGAAACTTTGGCCAATTCGATCCATTAAAAAATCATTTAGAGGCGCATTTGCTGGTCCTGTATCAAATGCAATCAGACCATCTTCAGGGGGTTTAACCGGATCAACCCATGTCAAATTTCCAACACCGCCTAAATTCAAAATAACCACAGGTTTAGAAATCTTAATAAACCGCACCATTGCCCGATGGTAGATAGGAACGAGTGGTGCGCCCTGCCCTCCGGCTGCTACATCGCTACTCCTAAAGTCCCAAATCACAGGTTTTCCAACTCGCCGCGCCAATTCATTACCGTCACCAATTTGATGCGTTCGGCCTTCGTTTGGATCATGCGCTAAGGTTTGACCGTGAAAGCCCACCAATTCAAATCGTGAAACCCGCTCTAGCGCCAGGCAGTGCGTCTCAATTAACAGGTCCCCTATCGGCTCAAGGCTAGGCTCATTCGGCCACTTTCCCAACCCACTGCGTAATAATTTCTGCTGAGCCGCCGAGTAAGCTAAGTATGCGCTATCCCCTAACTCAAAAAGTTCATCGCCATCAGTCTTTACGCAAGCGACATCGACACCATCAATAGAGGTCCCTGACATTAAACCCGCCGCCCAAATAGGCTTATTTTTATTCATAGCCTTCCCCTGCATAGCACCTTTGACTATACATTGGCGCGAGGCGCCACAAGGAACAAGACAACAATGACATATCACCCAAAATCAGAGTTCATGTCTGTAATGCTTAAACGTGGATTTTTGGCAGATTGTACAGATTATCAGGGTCTTGATGAAGCCCTGAGTTCCGGTGTGACGCCAGCATACATTGGCTTTGACGCTACAGCAAAATCTTTGCACGTTGGAAGTTTAATCCAAATAATGATGTTACGCTGGCTCCAAAAAACTGGCCATAAACCAATAACACTTATGGGTGGAGGAACAACCAAGGTTGGAGACCCATCTTTTCGTGCAGATGAGCGCCCATTACTCTCAGAGACGCAAATCAATGACAACATCGCCGGAATTAAGCGTGTTTTTGAAAATTACATAACCTATGATGACGGACCGACTGGGGCCCTAATGTTGAACAATGCCGAATGGCTCGAAAACTTAAACTATCTAGATTTTCTTCGCGATATTGGGCGTCACTTTTCAGTTAACCGTATGTTGAGCTTTGAATCAGTAAAATCACGTATAGACAGGGAGCAATCTCTTAGCTTTCTTGAATTTAATTACATGATACTTCAAGCATATGATTTTTTAGAACTGAACCGCCGTTATGGCTGTCTTTTCCAAATGGGAGGATCTGATCAATGGGGAAATATCGTAAATGGTATCGATCTTACCCGTCGGGTATTGGATCATGAGATTTTTGGCCTTACCTCGCAACTTTTAACCACCTCTGATGGTAAAAAAATGGGTAAGTCGCTTAATGGCGCTATTTGGCTAAATCCAGATATGCTCTCTCCATATGAGTTTTGGCAATTCTGGAGAAATACTACTGACGCTGATACTGGACGTTTTCTCAAGCTTTACACGGAACTGCCAATTGAAGAATGTGAGCGCCTAGGTGCACTAGAAGGGTCTGAAATAAACGAAGCTAAAATCATTCTGGCAAATGAGGCAACAACACTTCTGCACGGCGACGCCGCCGCAAAAACTGCAGAATCCACATCGCGTGATGTCTTTGAGAAAGGTGGCACTGGAGACGAGCTTCCAACACTTAAGCTCTCCAATAAAGATGTTGGCGATGGCATTTCAATTGTACAGCTTCTTATAAAAACTGGTCTAGCTGGCTCAGGTAAGGAAGCTAAACGTTTGATTTCCGAAGATGGCGCCAAACTAAATGATATTGCCCTTACCAATGCCGGCCTAATTTTAGGAATTAATGACTTTAAGACCCCAGTAAAATTATCAAAGGGAAAAAAGAAACACGCACTGATCAAATTACTATGAGTTCCCGAACTGAATTGACATTTACGCCACCAGTTATGGAGGTGGGAAGTTGGATTGACGGAAAAGATTTTTCAAAACTACCGTTAATCAACGTAAGCCAGGCGGCTCCAGTAGCTCCGCCACCGCGGCCTTTAATTGAGCATATGGCTGCCGCCCTTCAAGAAGATTCCACCCATTTATATGGACCAGTTTTAGGCCTCCCAGAGTTACGCTCAGAGATAGCTAAACAATGGAGTAGAGCTTACGGCGATACTATTAAAGCTACTCAAGTTGGAATTACATCTGGATGCAATCAAGCCTTTTCTGCCTCTATTGCAATGCTTTGCGGTGAGGGTGATGAAGTAATTCTACCAACTCCATTCTATTTCAACCATAAAATGTGGCTCGACATGGCGGGAGTTTCAGCTGTAGCCCTACCCTGTAGTGGTAAAATGATCCCTGACCCCGCATTGGCGGCCTCTTTGATTACCAATCGCACGCGAGCAATTGCACTGGTGACGCCCAATAACCCGTGCGGAGTAGAATATCCTCCCAATGTAGTGATGGCGTTTTATAATTTAGCAAAAAAACATGGCCTTGCACTTATAATTGATGAAACATACCGCGACTTCCACAGTGAACTTGGTATGCCCCACAAGCTATTTCAGCAAAATGAATGGGATGAAACTGTTGTCCACTTATATTCGTTTTCCAAAGCCTATCGCCTGACAGGGCACCGAGTGGGCGCCGTAGTAACAAGTGAAAAACGCTTGGGAGAAGTAGAAAAATTTCTGGATACAGTTTCTATTTGCCCAAATCAGTTAGGACAAAAAGCTGCGCTGTGGGGAATGCAGAATTTAAGTGAGTGGCTCAAGGGTGAACGCCTAGAAATACTGGGGCGCAAGCAGGCAATAATTGATGGCTTTGAGGCTCTATCGGATAAAGGCTGGAAATTGCTGGGTGTTGGCGCTTACTTTGCTTATGTCCAGCATCCATTTTCTTTAGCTTCAAATGAGTTATGTAAAAAATTAGTGGATGATTTGGCAGTCCTGACTATTCCCGGTACGATGTTTTTTCCAGAGGGGGATGAAACAGGCAAACGCCAACTGCGCATTGCTTTCGCAAATATCAGCACCACAGAAATAAAGGTACTATTTTCTAGATTGGCAGTTGTAAGTGAGTAACTCACTTGCTGCTTTTGCAAGTCTGGCTTAAGGATCTGTTAACAAAATTAGAGGGTCTCTCCAAATGACGACTAAGAAAAAATCAGGTGCAAGCAGGTTAGCCGTTTGGGTAATTGTGGGTCTCTTAATGTTTGGAATGATTGGCTTTGGAGCCGCAGGCTTAAATGGCACACAAAGAAACCTCGGAAAAGTTGGAAAAAAAACAGTCTCCATTACTTCCTACAGCAATTCACTGCAGGGTGAGTTAAGCCAATTTGAACAGCAAATTGGACGAAAATTAACTATGCAGGAAGTTCAAAGCATTGGCATAGACCAACAGGCGCTAAGTCGGGTAATTAATACTCGGGCGCTAGATAATCTGGCCACCGATCTAGGACTGTCAGCTGGAAACGAACGCGTACTAGCGCAAATTGTAGAAATTCCCGCATTTATGGGTTTAGATGGGGAGTTTGACCGCGCCTCCTACACTGAGGTTTTGACGCGTAATAATTTAAACGAAGCAGATTTTGAAACCTCCCTTCGCGAGGACAGTAGCCGAGAATTACTCCAGACAGCTGTTTTGACTGGGATTAAGGTATCACCGGCCTATAGTGAAGCAATCGTCGCATTTACTTCGGAAACTCGGGACTTCTCGTGGCTACGGTTGACAGCAGCAAACCTCAAAAATAAGCGTCCTACGCCAAAAGAGACAGACCTAGTTAAATTTCACATCGAAAACGAAGCTCTCTTTACCACACCTGCCGCAAAGTCCATCAGTTATATCTGGCTGACACCAGATATGATAGTTGATGATATAAAAATTCTAGATACTGACCTTCAAGCTATTTATGAGCGACGGACAGACGAATATAACCAGCCACCGACTAGGTTGGTTGAGCGTCTGGTCTATGCCACCTACGAAGAAGCTAAAATTTCGTTTGATAACATAGAAAAAGGCACCAACACCTTTGAAGACGCTGTAAAAATGCGGGGCCTTGAATTGCAAGATGTCGACCTTGGCGACGTTACTGAAATCGATTTAGGTATTGCGGGACCAGCAGTCTTTTCATTAACCGAGCCAGGCCTTGTTGGACCGCTGGAGACAGATTTAGGGCCAGCAATATTTCGCATAAATGCCCTTTTGGCTGGAAACATCCAAACTTTTGATATGGTTCAAGATGAACTTCGCGAAGAGGCAGCGCTTGACGCCGCCACTGAAGAAATTGCTGCAATAGCGGAGGAAGTGGATGACCTTCTCGCAGGTGGTGCTACTTTAGAAGACGTGAGTAATGAAACAGTAATGAAGTTGGAAAAAATTGATTGGCATGTCGGATACGCGAGTGAAATTTCTGACTTTGTCGAATTTCAAAGCTCTGCAGCCAAACTATCAGAAAAAGACTTTCCAGAATTAAAAAACTTAAATGATAACAGTATCTTTGCGCTTAGACTTGATAACGTAATTGAGGCAGCCTTACAGCCCCTCGAAACCGTTAGACCTTCGGTAATTACGGCGTGGGGTAAAAAGGTTGAGAAAGACCAATTACAAAACCTAGGCGAACTTATTGTCAGGAATGTATCGCTTGAATCACCGATCTCAAAATTTGGGTTTGGCGAAGAAATAGAAGATGGGGTTGCTCGCGATGATTTTATCGATGGCACCCCACCCGCATTGGTTTTAAAAGTGTTTGAAACAAAACTGGGTACAGCTACCTTACTCGACGATGCCGATGGCTTAATTGTTCTAATTCCACGAGCAGAGTATCCCGCCAACTTCATGAGTAATGAGGTTAAATCCCTGCAAGAAATTTTAGGTGGCCGGATTGATGCCGCGTTATCGCAAGAAGTTTTTCAAGCCTTTAGCAACGCAGTTCGAAATAGCGTTGACGTCGACATTGATCAGGCAACCGTTCGTGCGGTCAATACAAATTTACTCGGTGGTGGTTAGTAAAACAGCCAAAATTATCTGTTAAACTTTAAGAGATATCACTCCAAATGAGAAATAAAGAGTTATAAGATAAAATCTGAAAAGACGAACTCGTCAAAAGCCACATCATCAAAAAATATGAATGTATTTGGGTCTAACGTAAGTTTAGTGTTGCCGCCGACTGATGCAACCAGCGCCGGTTGAAGAGCAGCCCAATTAGCAAACCCAAATGAAGTAACTTGGATTTTGTCACCCTCTAGTGAAGAAAAGTCTAAAATTCTACTTGTTCCATCATCCGTAGAAAATTCGAAGCGATCTCCACCTTTTCCGCCAGATAGTCTATCGTTTCCGGAGGTTGCAACTATCACATCATTACCACCACTGGCAAAGATTATATCATCTCCGGGCGTGCCATTCATAGTTTCAGCCGCAGAAGTCCCAAGATTTGTGACTGACTCAGTAAAATTACCGCCAAAAACAACGAAGCTTGCACCAGAATATGAATCATTAGGATCATCAAATGGAGCACCTACAAGTAAGTCAGCAAAGCCATCACCATTTACGTCTCCAGCACCACTCACAGAACGACCAGATTGATCATCTGCAGCAACACCATTGATAACAAACCCACCAACACTTGATGAGACAAGTGAGAGGTCTACGGTCTCACCGTCAGCCTTTCCGTATACAACATAGCTTGAACCGGATCCAGCTCCATTAGGATCCACTCCGGGTGCACCAACTATTAGATCCTCAAAGCCATCGCCATTTACATCCCCAGCACCGCTTACTGATTGGCCAGCAAAATCATCAGTTGATATTCCTTTAATCATAAATCCTGATGGAACTGCATCAGCGTTTAAGTCTATGGCAGAAAGTTCAACTGCCACGCCGTCTGCTTTACCAAATACTACGTAACTGGCACCAGAAAGCGAACCATTGGGGTCTGCCCCGCGGGCCCCCACTATCAGGTCGTCCAAACCATCACCATTTACGTCCCCAGCATCACTCACAGAGAGGCCAGATTGGTCATCCGCGGCCGTTCCATTGATAACAAACCCTAAAGGAATAGCAGCTGGAGCCTCTTCCAAAGCAGTAAGTTCAACAGCCGCCCCTACAGCAGACCCAAAAACAACAAAACTAGCACCAGATAATTCACCATTCGGATCATCATAGGGAGCGCCTACGATCAAATCATCAAAACCATCACCATTCACATCACCAGCGCCACTCACCGAAAGACCAGATTGATCGTTCTCAGCTACGCCATTAATAACGAAACCACCTGTGTCAGCCTCTATCGCGTTAAGATCAATTGCTGTACCAATTTTATTTCCACCTACGTCCGGTCTGCCATACACCACATAACTTGCGCCAGATGCAGGGTCATTGGGCTCTGCTTTAGGAGCCCCTATTATTATATCATCGTAGCCATCACCGTTTACGTCGCCGGCATCACTGACCGATTGGCCAGTAAAATTACCGGCTCCTAAGCCTGCTATTACAAACCCCCCCAAATTAGCATTTGCCTGTAGTGTAGATAGCTCTACAGGCACGCTATCTGCCTTGCCGTAAATTAAATAAGCCGAACCTGACCAAGTACCAGTCGGATCAGTAAGTGGAGCTCCCACCAATAGATCATCGTAGCCATCACCATTTACGTCACCAGCGCCACTCACTGATTGGCCTGAATAATCGCCTGCCCCAACACCATTAATCGCAAACCCTAGGGTGTGCGCACTATTAACCTCGACGGCTGAAAGCTCTACCGGATTTCCATTAGATTTGCCAAACACAACAAAGCTTGCCCCAGACTCAGCGTTCCCATTAGGATCGTCTCGATGAGCACCAATGATAAGGTCATCAAAACCATCTCCATTAACGTCGCCCGCATTGCTCACAGACCGACCAGATTGGTCATTCAAATCCGAGCCATTAATAACAAACCCACCAGCATTAACAGTATTTACGATATCTAACAGTTCAATGGGCTCATTTGCACCCAAAATAGTGACTGTAACATTTTGACTGGTGCCTTCAGCTGAAACAGCACTAAAGGTATCAATCCCATTATTACCAGCACTGAGGTCCTGGATTACCTGCTGAGAATTATTGGCTGTATAAGTCCAAGAACCATCAGTATCTAGATTAAATACGCCGCCAAAACTGCCAGAACCAGCCGTATCCTTTTGTGCTACAAAAATTGGGCTGTCATCGCTGTCTGCATCTGTAATAGTGAGGGTCCCAGAAACAGCAAGAATTGCTGCCGAGTCTTCAATTACATTAACTGCAATATCACCGCCTATAACCTCTGCATCTTCCACGCCAGAAAATTCGACCGAAACAATTTGTTCAAGACCGCCTGCTGCAATCGCAGTAAAGGTGTCCACAACTTCCGTGGTGACACCCAGAGCCTGCACGGCGCTTTGTGTATTATCAGCCGTGTAGGTCCAAGAGCCGTCCGTCTCTAATGTAAATAAACCAAGTCCCAAGCTGCCTACAGTACTCAGCTGTTCTAAAAAAATTGCTTGACCAGCGTCAGCGTCAGCAATCGTCAACTCGCCATTAGCAGTGAGCATAGCTCCAGATAAATTCGCATCTTCGGTCACCGCAGCTGTCAAATCACCACTTATAACCTCAGCGTCATTTATCCCAGTAATAGTCACTGTTACAACTTGCGTTATATTGTCTGTTGATTTGGCAGTAAAACTGTCTGTTAGAGTTTCACCGCTACCAAGACCCTGAATGGACGAAAGCGCATTATTCACAGAATAATCCCATTCACCATCAGCCTGTAAATCAAAAATTCCACCAATAGCAGCCGATCCAGCTATTGTTTGGGACACAAAACTAGGAGTATCGTCAGCGTCGGCATCGGTAACCGTTAGCCTCCCCTCTACAAATAATTGGCCTCTTAATATCTGTTGATCATCATCCTCGGTTATCGCACCAGTAGATGTTCCAGTTATAACAGCTACATCTTCTGCATCTAGAACAGATATCGTGATCAATTCAGCATATGTCTTATTACCCTCGTCTGTCGTCGTTACAGCAACCTGGTAGGATGATTGTGTCTCATAATCGGGCAACGCATTGAAAGACAGCTCTCCAGTAACGGCATTAATATTGAACGACGCATAATCGTTATCAGCGGACTCCACGATTGTATAACTGTGTGCAACACCATCTGTTTGATCAGTATCGACAGTGCCCAGAGTGCCAACTAACAGAGAGCCAGCATTTTCGCTAATTTCAAGATCTCCAGTTATCGTAATATCTGTAGGGGCTAAATTACTAACCGCAGCCTCAACAGCTGAAACTACTGTAAAATCTATCGTACCGGTCCCCGCTGCAGTAACTTCAGCTGCGACTGCATTTTTAACTTGGACGTTGAGAACTTGTGCAGTGGAAAATACATTTTTCGCAGCAGCAGACCCAATATCAGTGACATCATTAATCTTCACATTAACATTTATAATTGCGGTTGCAGTATCATCTACCATAGCGCTAAAAGCGCCTTGATTAGCATTAGATACAGCTACAACGTCGGCTACAACTTGGGTTTGAATAGCAGCTATGTCAGTTACGTCAGTGAGATTAATAGGCAAATTTGCTGCGACCCTTACCTTCATTACTTCAACAACGGAATTCAGAGCTAGTTCAAAAGAATCCGCTTGGCTTGCACCCGATCCTTCAGCCGCTGCAGCAAAAGCATTTATGACACTCATTATTTGATGACTAGCTTTCTCAACAGCGAGTGCTTCAGAACTATCAACACCAGAAGCAAACGCATCAAAAGTCAGCGGATCAATTGTATCTGGCAGTCCCAGGACTTTTACGACTTCGGCTGCGGTTAAATTTCCTTCTTCCATTAGTGTGGTAGCAGGTGTCAGCATCGTAGAGGCTAGTGGCGCCTTTAACGTAACGCCATCAAGAACAACTCCAGATGAGGTGTCGACGGTGGTTTGATCAGTGATAGCGATTATTGAAAAGCTTTCTTGTGTAGCAATTAAGCTGAAATCACCATTTGCATCTGACCTAACTGAGGGTTCCATCGCATTAGCGCCGGTGCCGTCATCATATAGTTCGTTAGCATTGTAGTCTAAAAATACAAACGCATCACTCAGAGGGCCCTTCTGAACTTTGCCATTAACCGTGATACCACTGCTACTGTCAGAAGATGTCGTGTCTGCGCTTCCGCCACCG
>CAJWTH010000014.1 GCA_913047725.1 uncultured Planktomarina sp. | reverse complement strand
TGAGATTGTTAAGGGCTGAACGGGCTCTCCTCAGATCTCTTGAAGGGCGGTCAACAATTGTCTGTGTGTTAGTCAGGTTGTGGATGGTTGTGAATGCCCCATGCTTAATGCCTATTCCTTCCATCAGCACCTTAACCACTGGAGCCAGACTATTTGTAGTGCAGCTTGCTGCAGTGATTATTTTATGAGTGTCGCTGTCATATGTGTTTTCGTTGACACCATATACAATATTGGCTGCCGTTCCACCTTCTACCGGCGCTGATACTACAACTTTTTTAACTCCTGCTAAAAAGTAAGGGGATAGTTTAAGCTCTGTTTTGAAGGCTCCGGTACAGTCGATCAACACGTCCACTCCATCCAATGGCAGGTCTTGTAAGTTAGATTCTTTTGTTACTGGAATTTGTATTCCGTCGATGGTTATTGAACTCTCATCTGTTGAAAAATCAGCATGCCATCGTCCGTGTATAGAATCGAATTGCAGCAGATGTGCATGCATCTCTGGATCGCCTAATACATCATTAATGAAAGCGATCTTAGCCCCGCGTTCTAGCAGTGGGCGGAGTACAAGTTTACCAATCCGGCCGAGGCCATTGAGGGCATAAGTAGTCATAAAAATTTATTCCTAGTATAATTATATATCATCAAGCTTAGCAGTCACGTTGAACTGTTTTTTGTACATTGACCTTAACCGCAATTTTGTCCTCTACCTGCATCGGATAAAGACCTATTTCTGTGCCTCCAAGTACATTATCACCATGTGACAAATTTAGGTTATGATCAGCTAAATAGTCTGTCAGCCAACCGATAGTTATTTAGGTGCTGTCTTACTAATTTACCTACGTTGATGTTCATATCAATTAACAAATGCAAGTTTTTTCCAAAGCTTTGTTTAGTTGCTGTTTTGGACCTGATGCCTGAGAAACTTAGCTTCTAGCCTCAAAATAAACGCTCATGCCTAGAGCCTTGATAAAGACGCAGCGGCAATTGTTATCTCTTATGTAATCGCGTTAGTATAGCCTAACTTAAAATTTAATGTGATGATGCCGGTGCGCTGTAAATTTTGATATTAGAAAAACCAGAGAAAAAGAATATGTGGCCAGCGATTAAAGCAACTCAGAGCACGAGGATGCAATTAATGGGTAACAAGTACATTACAACCCAATGTGGCTTAGATAAATATGAACAGTTGAAAGCGAAAACTGGAATATTTAACGTCATAAGATTTTATTGGTTTGTATTTTTTGCATCTCTCAGAGATGGCTATGGGGGCGTTAAGCTATGGCTGCGAAATGCAAAAGATTAATAGCTCTTTTATAATTATAGCAACATTAATTACACCGTGGAAAACCTAATGAAAATAATTTTTGCAACATTTTTATCTGTGACAAGTGTTTTTCTATTTATTGATATTATTTGGTTATCACAATCATTTAGTTATTTTTATCAACCAAATATTGGAGATCTTCTGAGAGAGGATGTCATACTACTTCCGGCGGCATTATTTTATATAATTTATCCGTTGGGTGTCACCATTTTAGTAGTTCTGCCTTCATTAAAAAAAGGGTTGTCAAAAGCTATTTTTTTCAACGGGTTTGTTCTTGGGTTTGTTGCCTACGGCACATATAATTTGACCAATATGGCAACTCTTCAGGGATGGTCTGCAAGTGTTGTAGTCGTTGATATGATTTGGGGAGGGGTTTTGACAGGAGTCTCATCTTTGTTGGGCACCTACATTGCTCGAAGGGTTCTCAAAGTGTAACGTCATATACCTGCATCCTGCTATTCAAATCTTGATAATTGCAATTAGTACCTTTCAGCATACTTAATAAAGGATCGGTTTAATGAAATTTTTACTCGTGTGGATCGTGAGTGGTAGCGTACTTGATAGTGGGCTCCGTTATGATGATGTAGCTAGCTGTTTTGCTGATGCAAAAAATAGTGGAATTGAGCTTAACGCTGTCGGCCTTCGCAATTTCAAATTTACCTGTATTCCCGTCGCGGAAGGTAAGGAGTTAAAAGTTCTGATACCCCCAACCTCTAGATCACCTTTTCCATTCTAGGCATTATATTTTGTGACCATGTGACCTTTTACAAAGTTCCGTAGGGTTTAATAATGTCTGCAGATAATGCGTAAGAAATATCTGCTAGCTGAGTTGACTGTGATGCAGTTCCAAACATGCCAATCACATTAACAGGTGCATGAAGTCCAGCGCTTTTGTAAGGCTTTGCCGTTGTAACAAATACCAGTTGATTCGCTGGAGGGGGTGGCACGTGAATACATGCACCCAAAAATGGCACGAGGATAAATGCTGTAACGCTATTACCAGAGTATTCGATTGGTACAACAAACCCTGGCAAACGAACTATTTGACCATTCCAATCTGTTCGCACGCCTTTTGATTTTGGTTGTTGGGCTAAAAGTGAATCTTGGTTGTGCTGAATGATGTTGTTGGCCTTAGGTGAATATGCTGCTTGTCCTACCGGTAGAAGATCGGTCCATTCCAGGTCAATATATTCTTCAGCCTGTGCTATAACTGGCAAAAGAGGAAAAGTACCTAAAGTTGCTAAAAAGCTGCGTCTGTTTGTATATTTTTTTACCATATATAAACCTCTATCTCGTCTGCCTCTAAAGAATAGCCAGTATCAGCAACTTCAGTAGATTGCAGCTGATTTTGCATAGTTCCAGTAACCCAAACAGCCTCCCAAAGCCTTTCACTTGGCCATGGTACTTTGGTCGATACAAATACTAATTGATTGGGTGGAGGTGGCGGCACATGGATACAAGCGCCAACATATGGCACAAGCACGAAACTGGTGACGCCTTCAGCAGAAATATCGATTGGTATTATAAATCCAGGCATTTTGATATGTGCATTATTAAGTGCGGTATTTAACTTTGTGGCATTCTCATCAAAAATTGGTTGCCAGTAATCATTTTGTTCATCTAGCTCTCCTTCGGCAATTATTTCAGAGTAGGGTACACCAGGGGGTATCAAATCATCCCAGGTTATTTCGCGAGGCGTTTCGGCTGATCCAACCTGTGGTAGTATCGTGAGCGCAAGAGTAGTCTTAATTAATGTTCGCCTAGATAGTATCATGTGGATAGTGACCCCATCAAATTCGTACAAGCATACCATCAGCCAGTGATAGTCGGTAAGCCCGCAGGGCTGGCAAGACGCTTGCTATGATACTAGCAATTATGACCGCGGCAAGAACTAAAAATTCATTTAAGGTTGGCGCTTTGCTTGGCAACCACAGTCCAAATTCTGCATCAATAATTGGTTGAGCGATATAGACGCCTAAATACATAAGAGCTAACCCAAGTATTGCACCAATAGTGGCTATCACCGCTGCCTCCAAAATCAACATGCCAAGGATTACACGAGGCCGGGCACCCATTGCTCTGAAGATAGCCATTTCACGGCGCCTCTCGTTTAAACTTGAGAAAATCATAGCCATCATACCTATTAGGGCAGTAATTACGACCATAGCCGACACACCGATTAATGCCACTTCGGCGATACCAATAATTTGCCAGAGTTCTTGCAACGCTACACCAGGTAAAATTGCAAGAAGTGGTTCCTTATTATATTTATTTATCGCCCTTTGGAGGCCAAAAACTTGCAATCTGTTTTCAATTCCAACAAGGGCGGCCGTCACTGCTTTTGGTTGTAATTTCATCTTACGAATTACATCGATTGGCGTTGTTTGCCCCTGAACCTGAGCTCCCTCCTGCCAATCAACGTGGATTGCCTCAATCGCACGAAGACCAACAATTACTGTCCTATCAACTGGTGTGCCAGTTTTGTTTAGAATGCCTGATATCTTGAAGGGCTGATCCTTATGTTCAGTGAACGATGCCAGTCCATGTGCGACTACAATCGGATCGCCAACGTGGTAATTCAAAGTAGCGGCCACATCTGCGCCAATTACTGTATCAAAAAGGTCAGACATATTTTTTCCATCAGCGAATTCAATAGACTGACCTGACCTATATTTATATCGATTGAAAAACTCGGGTGTCGTGCCCATCACGCGGAACTGTTTGTGGCTATCGCCCAAAGATATTGGAACGATCCAAGCTATTTCAGGTCTTGAAGCTACATCCTGGTAACTTGACCAGGTAAGGTTATTTGTTGCATTTCCAATACGAAATACTGAATAGAGTAATAATTGAACAGAGCCTGAACGTGCACCAACAATGAGATCTGTTCCAGAAATGGTATCAGCAAAACTAGCCTTTGCCCCTGTTCTAACTTTTTCAACTCCAAGAAAAAGGGCTACTGACAGCGCAATTGCGAGTATAGTCATCCCAACTGTCGTAGCACGCGCAATCAAAGAACCTAAGGCGAGGCGTAGGATCATATAGTTGCCTTTCCGAAGCCAGCAATTTCAGTCATTCTGACTACACGATCAAAATATTTAGATAGGCGTTCGTCATGGCTGACCATTAATAATGAAGTATTATTGTTTTGGGATTGAGTGAAAAGTAGATCAAGAAATGTTATTTGGGTAGACTCATCTAGAGCAGAAGTGGGCTCGTCTGCAACTAACAATGAAGGTTCCCCAATCATAGCACGGGCGACAGCAACACGTTGCTGCTGTCCCACACTCAATGTACTTGCCCGCATATTTAATAAATTATCTGGTAGCCCAAGATCAGTGCATAATTTTCGTGCTGCTTCTTTGGGTTTTAAAACGCGTGCACGACGCTCTGGTGCGAAGCTGAGTGGCAGTAAGATATTATCAAGGACACTACCAAACGGCAGCAGGTTAAATTGCTGAAAAATTATTCCTATTTTCTCTACCCGAAATTGATCAAGTAAAGACGCTGATAATTTACTTAAATCATTTCCAGCAACTTGCACCACGCCTTCAGATGGCATGATGGTCCCACATATTAAAGATAATAGAGTGGATTTTCCCGACCCACTTTCACCCAGCAGAAGAACTGATTCTGCTGGGTGAACTGAAAAATCTGGAACATTTAAAGTGAACGGCATCCGGCCGGGCCACTCGTAGTGGACATCCTTTATGTTGAGGATTGGATTATCGGTTATCGCCAAATGACGCGATCAAAACTAAAATATTCCACGCAAGTCAAGCTTTGCCACATCGCGTTCTATTTCAAAAGCAGTCGCTCCTTTGTCTGAAATCACCTGCACCTCGAGCTCCAAGGCATTGGGAAAGATTTCAAAGTAGGAGAATGTTATCGCAGACATTTCTGTTAGATTGGCACACTCTAAAAGATATTCTGCATGAAATTCAGTGTGACCGGGCGCCTCGTCATGGTCATCATGGCCTTCTTCATCGTGATCATCGTGACCTTCCTCATCGTGGTCATCATGATCTGAATCCTCGCTTTCTAGCTTTGCGTGTGCTGTAATTACGATACATGATGCTGCTTCTGGTAATAAAAATAAACCTAGTGGATCCGAAAGTGTTTGAAGTGCGGCATCAATAGCTGCAAGATCTACATCACTTTTTGCACCATATTCGAAACCAACTATATCAGCGCCAGGAGCATGTAATTCCATGGCGACTTTATTTTCATCAAAAGCGATATTCAACTGGCCAACCCCATGTTCATGCGCATCAAGCTGGGTGGTTTCTTCGGCTAGTGATGGTGTCGCAGAAAGAGCTATTCCAGCGATTAAGTGAACTATTTTCATAATCTAATTCCGTTTTCTGTTTGCTAAAAGGTCATGTATCAGTTTTTAAATTTAACAACTAAAATTTATGTTATGATATATTATAACACTTAGGTAATTGAAAACAAGAAGGCTTTCTTATTCATTAACTCTATAAAAATATTTCCGGTTTTATGGAACAAGACTATTGTGGAAAGGGACACGGTTATTGACGATTGCAAACATCGAAAGCTGAGTGTTGAACAAACCAAAAGACCTGTCGGATTCAGTAAATGAAAAGCATTTGAGGCTATGCTCCAATTTTATATTGTGAGATTTCTAAGAAACCTCGATAAGCATCCATTCCCAAATCAATTACTTTTTTACTATCGTATTTTCAAAAAAGGCTAATGTCCGGCCCCATGCCATAGCCGCTGCTTCCGGGGCATAGCTTTTACGTTGGTCGCAGTTGAACCCATGACCAGCATTTTCGTAAAGATAAAACTCAGCTGCAGGATGCTGTTTTTGGACCTTCTCGTAATTGTCTGGAGGTATCGATGCATCGTCAGCACCAAAATGGAATTGTACAGGGCATTTTGGAACCTCAGTTGCGAATTGCTGCACCATACCGCCATAAAACGAGCTCGAACCAGAAAATCCTTTTAGCCGTGTTGCAGCTAGCCAAGACAGGGATCCACCTAGGCAAAACCCAACGATGCCAACGTTACCAGCAGTGGCTACTTGTCTGCGTGCTGCCTCCAAGTCGAGTAGGGCAGTCTCTATGTTGAAACTTTGCATCAGTATTTTAGCACGCTCTATTTCGTCAGGCGTGTATCCGCTCTCAAATCCAGGATGGAGCCGATCAAACATAGCTGGTGCAATTGCCACATACCCATTTTCTGCTAAGCGGTCGCAGATAGATTGGATGTGTGAGTTAACTCCAAAAATTTCCTGTACTACGACGATTGCACCGCGCGGTTTATGTTCCGGTTTCACTAGGTATGCGGCTAGCTGAAATCCATCTTTTGCACTTAGTGTTGTAACGTTCATTGGTTTCTCCATTTGCATCAAAAAGTAGTTCTCAGAGAGTATCCCTTATTTGTGTGTGTATTATACTTACCTAAAGTAACTTTAACAGTTTTGTATGGACCTTAATATATACCATACTTAAACTATCAGGATTGGAGGAGGACTCAGAAAATTTAAGGGAGAATATATCATGATCTTCATGTGTGAATACCAAGTGGACAGAGACAAGCAGTCCGATACGCAAGCTTTCTTTGCGAATATGACTGACGAGCAAGCCGCTGGAGAATTTCCGGCTGGAGTAAAAAAATTTGCACGTTGGCACGACATTCCAAATGGAAACGGTTGGACTGTGGTTGAAGCTGATAATCAGGAAGCGTTAGCCTCTTGGATTATGGGTTGGTCTGGTCAGGCGACTTTCCCAGTAGTAACGCCGGTCGTCGATGATGATATGGGGCGCAAGCTACTCAAAGCTATGCATGCATCCCAAGCTTGAATTTGAATTTAATGCCAATCAAAACATACAACAAAAAAACAGAGGAAAATTTTAAATGAAAACTTCACAAGATAGAGCAAATCGCATTGCAAACGTGTCTTTTCGGGGCCGTGATTTATTGTGGATAATGTCAATCATAGTTGTGTCACACCTAGTGATATTTGCAATTATTGGTGCTGGGTGGACTAGCGTTCGTATTCCAGTGAGCATTTTTATTGTTTTTATGACTATTATGGGGGTCATGGGCTCTCTAGATGCTATGGACGATATCGCTACTGTTGGAAAAGATGCTGATGACGAAGAAAAGAAGACCCATGTTTGGGAAAGATTTAATCAAACACAGTGGGGAGCATTCAAGGGTTTGCTGGTAGTTTGGTTTGGAGGAACCGCTTTGGCAGAACTTTATGTAATGTGGCTAGCGTAACAGGCCGCATACCGATTTTTACTAATACTTTAGGAAAAGGTTGGGTGATAACTGCTCAACCTTTTTTATCTCTTGTGGGCGTTATTGATATCCTTAGCGTACATACTAAAATAAGGTTGACTAGAGAACAAAGTTTAATAGCTCTGCGTGATGATCCCTTAGGAGAATGTCCTTGGCTAATTTGAAGACCCAGGTTGCAATTATTGGTGGTGGGCCAGCTGGGCTACTATTGAGTCATATTTTGTATCTCAACAAGATAGACAGCATCATCGTAGAACGCCAAAGCAAAAGTCATGTGTTAGGCCGAATAAGAGCTGGGGTATTGGAAGCTGGAACTGTTCAACTTCTCAGGGATGTTGGCTTGGGTCAGCGGATGGATAAAGAGGGGATGTCACACGATGGCACAAGTATCACGTGGGAGGGAAAGCCAAGCCTTTTTATCGATGTTAAAAAGTATACTGGCAAAACTTTCATGGCGTATGGCCAGACCTCCATTACCGAGGACTTATTTAAACAAAGAGAGATCGATAATGGCCATATATTTTGTGAAGCCTCCCAAGTTGAGATCAACAATATAGAAGATAGGCATCCTGAAGTTACATTTGTTCATGGTGGTAAATCTCAAAAAATCACATGTGACTATGTCGCCGGGTGTGATGGATTTCATGGAGTTTCACGTCATGTTATTCCTGAAAGCCGTCAACGCTCTTTTCAAAGAAACTATCCGTTTGGCTGGTTGGGGATAATGGCTGAGGTACCCCCATACAAAGACGTCTTGTATGGTTATCACAGTGAAGGCTTCGCATTGGCGTCTCAAAGAAACCCAATGCTAAGTCGGTTTTACATACAGGTCGACATTAATGACAAAATTGAAGATTGGTCAGATGATCGATTTTGGGAAGCATTGATTAGACGTTTGCCAGTAGAGGTCACAAAACATATCAAAACAGGTCCGTCGATTGAGAAATCAATTGCTCCTTTGAGAAGTTTTGTATCCGAACCAATGCAATATCATAATTTATTTTTAGCAGGTGATAGTGCCCACGTCGTACCTCCAACCGGGGCAAAAGGTCTAAACCTAGCAGTTTCTGACATTTACTATTTAAGCCGAGCCATCATCGAATCCTATAAAAATAAAAATACTGACTATCTAGAAAATTATTCTAAAACAGCGCTATCAAGAGTTTGGGGCGCAATAAATCTAAGTTGGCGTTTAACCAAAATGCTTCACACTTTTCCGGGTGAGGATCCTTTTGACGAACAGTTGAGACAGTCTGATTACGATCTTTTGCTTAAATCAGAAGCGTTGCAACAAGCTTTAGCTGTCCAGTATATTGGCTTACCATTTAATACTTAATAAAACTTTGAAACTCACATTAATTCATAAAGCCCATTAAAAACTAGTCTCAATGCCATTAGTGTGACCAGCCATTTGAACACTTGCCTAAATGTTATTTCAGACACTTTTTGGGTAACTCTTTTGCCCAACCAGGTACCAAAAAAACCTGCTACAGTAGCGCCGATTATGTGCGGTAGGTAAGACAGATAATTAAACCCAAAGCTCGAAAACCCAATAATTTTAAAAATATCCATGGACAGCATACAGGCGGCCAAGGTGCCAGTAACTTGTAACTTAACTAATTCAGTTCGTAATATTGCGGGCTGTAAAAATGCACCAACACCAAAAATAGTTGCTACAAACGAGTGAACCGCACCAACCAAGACGAAAACTTTAGAAGATCCTGTTGGTAATTTAAAATTTCCAAACCAAATTAAAACTAAAAGTAAGCAACCAATAATTAGTGATAACAAGGCTTCTGGTATCATTATGAAAGTATTAACACCAAGAAACACACCGACACTTGAGCCAATGAAAACGGGTATTACGATATGCCAGGCGATGTGTTTCCAAAAAAAGAATACTCGAGAAGTTAAAGATGCAAATGCTAGGAGTGGCATTAGTGGAACAGCTATTGTCATTGGAAAAACGGCAGACCCTGAAGCTAATAAAATATACACACCTCCAGTTGCAAATGCAGCGTTAACGAATGCCGCTGCTAAGCTACCAAAGGTGACTATAATTACTGATAGATCTATCAATTTATTTTCACCAACTTATCAAAGTCTCTCATAATTCAACCGGTATCAAAACAGTATAAACAATTTCGTTTTTCAACAAGTGAAGCAAGGCATCGTCGAAACAAGAGTAGATTTTGGAAGGTTTGATGAAAAAAAATAACTGAAAACATCATATGAGTTAGATCAAATGCAGTGCATTGATGTGTCCTGACACATGTGTAGTAAATAGAACCTATGGAAGCCAAGTTTGTAAAATATAAAAAACTTATTGAATCGCAGCTAGAAAATCTGGACCTAGAGGACGCTTTGGGTCGGGATAGTCAGAAAACTGTTGAATTAGATCAGCAGTCAGTTGGGCGGCTTTCCCGGATTGATGCACTCCAGTCTCAAGCCATGGCGCAGGCGCAACAGAGGCGGAGAAATAATCTAAAGGCTTTGCTACAAGCCACGATGTCTAGGTTAAATAACAAGGAGTTTGGTTATTGTGAGGACTGTGGTGATGAAATTGAAGATGCGCGGTTATTAGCTAATCCAGTTGTTACAAAATGTATGACCTGTCTGAGAGGCTAGTGGTTTTTAAATAAATTAAATTGAACGCATATTTATATGTTTGGACACTGCATTTGATCTCACAGACACCATCCATTTGCTATGACCCATAAAAAGAATTTTGATGGCCACTCTAGGTCTTACTTTGCGTTTTTGGTGGCTGTGGGTTGTTGGCAGGGTTTGAGTCGATCAATCTCACCTCTAAGATGTCTAAGTCATCCCTAATTTCATCAATTTCCTGATAAACTTTTACAGCAATTTTTTTTTCATAAATCTGTTCAAGGCCCTTATAGAAAGCAAATGACTTTGAGTGTTTCTGTTGTTTGACAGGGTCGTTGATAACTTCTTTTGTCCAATCATATAAAAGATAGTTTTCGATACCATTCTGTTCTGCCTCATTACAATACTCTCGAAATGCATCGAGTGTGCAAACGATATTCATATTATAATTGGAAGCAATCGCTCTAAGTTGATCTGCGTGTGTTGAAGGCTGATTTGTTCGCAAGGCGTTTGATAGTTCCTCCGACGATTTTAACCTTACTTGATACAACCAATCTGACATTTTGAACCTTTTCCTTCGGGAGATCATACGCTACGTTTGCGTCTAACAGAGTCTTTACGTTAATCTATGCTGTATTTTTTTATAAACCTCATTGGATTGTGCTGTACAAATGTTTAAATCTTTTTTTCCAAAGCCTAAACTGTTCATTTTTTCGGCCATTGTTTGGTCGGCGGTTTTAATAAGTGTCTGGTACGCCCAGGGCGAAAACCTGGGGAAAGCCCTAGGCTTCGTATTATCGGATGAAAATACAGTAATTGGGCTTGGTCACTTTGTGACACCGGAATTTCTTTGGTTTGATATTTACTATCTTTTGGGAACATTAGCCTTTTATTCTGCTTGGCGGATATACAGCCCACATAATTGGCAGAACTGGTCTATTTTAGGATCAGCCCTCCTTATATTTCTGTCCTATGCATCTGTTCAAGTTTCTGTTGTAATTAACGCATGGTACGGACCTTTTTACGATGACATCCAAAAAGCCTTGTCAGGCAATGGTGAGGTAGAGGCAGAAACACTTTACAGGCACTTTATTGTTTTTTGCTCGATCGCGTTTCCGTACATTGCCTTTATTATTGGAAATAGGTTTTTTACATCACATTTTATTTTTAGATGGCGAGCGGCAATGAATGATTATTATATTGGTCGCTGGAAGAAGTTGCGAACTGTAGAGGGTGCATCACAGCGTGTTCAGGAGGACACAATGCGGTTTGCGGCAATAATGGAGGGGCTGGGGGTCTCCCTTGTAGATTCATTAATGACGTTGATTGCTTTTCTTCCAGTGCTCGCAGCGTTGTCCGTTCATGTTGAGTCAATACCCATCCTTGGTGCCATTCCTTATCCATTAGTGGTGCTATCGATAGCGTGGGCAACTTTTGGTACGCTTTTACTTCTTGTCGCTGGAATTAGATTGCCGGGTCTTGAATTTAAAAACCAAAGGGTTGAAGCTGCTTTCCGAAAGGAATTGGTGTTGGGTGAAGACTCCGAGTCTCGAGCTGAGCCTATTAAGTTGAGAGAATTGTTTGGTAACGTAAGAAAAAACTATTTTCGGATATACATCCACTACACTTATTTCAATCTTTTTCGCTATATGTACTTCCAGGCAGACAATGTAATTGCATATGTTTTTCTTATACCCACAATTGTGTCTGGCAGAATTACTTTAGGAATAATGAACCAAATTTTACGTGCGTTCGGCCAAGTAGCATCATCCTTCCAGTTTTTGGTAGCGTCTTGGACATCTATAATTGAATTGATTTCAATTTATAAAAGACTGCAGGCATTTGAAGCAACTATAGATGACGAAACATTGCCAAAAATGGATCAAGAGTTTTTGGAACGGGGAATGAAAGAAGACTGAAAACAGCATAGTCTATGCAGCCTATAGGTTTAGTACAAAGTTTTCTTTAGCTAGATTTTGTGGAGTTTAATTTCTGTGCTAACTTAGATGCCACGTCTCTTCCACTTTGATATGCGCCGTGTGCGGTTCCAAACCAGGGCAGGGAAAATGCTTCACCAGCAAAGGCAATTAAACCTGTATCAAGGGCAATCATATCCTGTCGGTTTTTGCCAGCCCCAGGTTTTGCATAACTATATCCACCTTGAATAAAGGGATTGGTTTGCCAACCTGTTACCGCGCTCCCACTTACTAGCTTTTGAATATTAGATCCAAATACCTTGTTTAAATTATGAGTTGCAAAGTCGACCATCTCTTGTGGACCCTCTCTAACCAAATCACGTGCCTCTTGGCCTGCAATGTGGGCAATTAGCATGGGTTGGCGACCTCTCAGGATCTGAAAATAAATTGGGGTTTCTTTTCTATCAGGGCTAAGCCAGATGGCCTCGTTATCCACAGGATCAAATGGATAACTGTCTAGCGCAATAGCAACTTTCTCATAGGTGCCGCAGGGGACCTCAGACACCAAGTTAAGCATCTGTTGGACTGATCCTGATGGGAAGCTAATTTGGTTAGATCTTAACACATTTGTAGACACTGTTATGATGACGGCACGTGCGTCAAAATCGTTTGAATTTGCCAGAATCTTTACGCCATTACGGTGATTTGTGATGGAAGATACCTTGATACCTGTTTGGATAGGTAACCCCACAGCCATCTTTGTTATTAGATCTCCATATCCAGATGTTAATAACCAATTTACGTTGGTATCGTCGTAATCACCATAGCCTGAAGCTGACACATTTTTAGTATTGTCGCTACACATAAGGGTTACCATCGCATCTGCTATATCGGTCTCAATGCCCTCCGGAGACGGTATTTCAGAAATCGGGATGTCATGACCTTTCTTTGCAGTGGCATAAATATCTGCAAACCTTTTATCGATACCACGTTGGACAGAAGATTGCTGGCCTTCATCTGCCCAACTATTTTCAGACCACAGCAATGCTTTTTCACTACGGTCTGTAGTGTCATAAACTGAACCAAGTTGGTCAGCCCAACAGACAAGTGGATTTACATTGGCGCAATGGAACCAACTACAACCTTGATCCCAGTGAGTGGGAAGCGAAGTTTTGTCTGTGTATGCCCGCCCGCCAATTCGTTCACTAGCTTCAAGTATTATGAAAGGAATACCAAGCTTTTGTAGAGTTAATCCTGCGCTAATTCCCGCAGCTCCAGCACCGATTATTACAATCTTATCTGACATTTATAAGTTTAAGGTTACTACATTAAGCATACTAGTCACCTTAGCTAATCAGGAATTTCTGAAGTTGAGAAAGAATTTACGATAACCACACCAATGACTATCAGCGTAAGCCCTAAAATTATTTGCCAAGACAGCGGTTCATTGAAAATCAATTTCCCAAAAACAGCAATAAGAAAAACGCCCAACCCTGCCCATGAAGCGTAGACGACTGCAATTGGTATTGTCTTCAGGGCAAAAGTTAAAAAATAAAAAGAAATTACGTATCCGAATATCAAACCAAGCGTTGGTAAAAGTTTGGTAAAGTTTTGTGAGATGGGGAGTAGCAGTGTCCCAAAAACTTCAAAAATGATAGCCAATGATAGGAATATATAACTCTTCATATTTTTGATGTTATCCTCTTTTTAGGATCATAAAAGGGTTTTTCTACAACGATTGCGGGTACCTTTTCTGATCCCATTTCAATCTGGAGTTGGGTGCCAATATTTACACTCTCAATTGAAACCATAGCCAGTGCAATATTCTTTTCCAAGCGTGGAGAATATATTGCTGATGTTACTTTTCCAACTGGAATACTCGTATTTGTGATGTTCCAAAAAGTGGTGTTCGGCCCACTGAGTGGCGCGCACTTTATATGTATTCCAACCTGTTTGCGCTCTACCCCTTTAGCTTTGATTTGAAGGAGAGCGCTCTTGCCAATAAAACCAGCCTCCATGTTTAGGTCTACTAATCTATCTAACCCTAATTCATATGGATTTGTATTTATGTCTGCATCTGCGTGATACGAAAGCATGCCGCCTTCAATTCTTCTAACAGATGAAGTGTGGCCAGGTTTTAAACCGAGCGGGATCCCTGCAGCCATTATCTTTTCCCAAAGTTCACTGCCACGAGAGCTGTCGCGTAAATATATTTCATAGCCTAGTTCACTCGACCAACCTGTCCTTGAGATTAAAAGTGGAATTCCGTCAAGCTCTGTTTCGATCAGCCAATAATATCTCAATTCTGATACACTATCACCAAACAATTTTTGCATTATTTGACCAGACTTTGGACCTTGCAGCTGTAGAGGGGAGACATCGGGTTCACAGATTGTAACGTTGAGATTTGAATTTACTGCCACGCCCTGAGCCCAAAGTAGGATGTCGCTATCGGCCAAAGAAACCCAGAAATGATTTTCTGCCAATCGTAGAAGTATTGGGTCGTTTAAAATACCTCCGTCAGCATTTGTAATCAGAATATATTTGCATTGTCCAACGGCCATTTGGGAAAGATCACGAGGGGTCAATAATTGTACAAAGTGGGCGGCATCTGGGCCTTTAATCTCAACTTGACGCTCTACGGCCACGTCGCAAAGAATTGCCTCATTTACTAGGTTCCAAAAATTTTGTTCTGGATCCCCAAAATCTCGTGGTATGTACATGTGATTATATACAGAAAATTCTTTAGCGCCCCATTTGACAGTGGCATCAAAATAGGGCGATTTTCGAATTTGTGTTCCAAAACCAAAGTTTTCTACGTTTGACATTATTTTTCCAAATTTTGTGTTTATACCAGCAGACCAATTTTATATTCTGGCAGCACTGGGATCATAATAAAATAATTAGTGTCAATGATGACGTGGCGCAATAAAGCGTAAATTTAAGTTTTCTTTGATCGATCTTTTACATTACCTTATCCAATAGTAACTGTATTCTTTTATTAGGTTTGAACGGTATGGCTTGTGATTAAATTTGATATCAGCGCGATAACCCTCGATGCTATGCAGCAGCGTACAGAAGAGCTGAGACCTTTAATAGTTCGGACGCCAGTTACGCCCTTAACTTCAGCATTAATTTCTAAAGTTCTAGATGGCAGTATGATACATCTGAAGTTGGAGTGTTTTCAGCATACTGGGACTTTTAAAGCGCGTGGCGCTTTGTCGGTAACTCAGGCCATCCCAACTGCTAATAAACGACGTGGCATTACAGCTGCCAGTGCGGGCAACCATGCTATCGCGTCGGCCTGGGCTGCGCGACAATGTGGCCTGAATGCAAAGGTAGTAATGCAGTCCAGTGCAAATCCTTTTCGGGTAGCACTTGCGAAAGCAGAATGCGC
This sequence comes from uncultured Planktomarina sp., assembly GCA_913047725.1. Lineage (GTDB taxonomy): Bacteria > Pseudomonadota > Alphaproteobacteria > Rhodobacterales > Rhodobacteraceae > Planktomarina. Next base: position 10,533 of record CAJWTH010000014.1, on the reverse strand, counting down.
TGAGATAATTATGAAAGATGGTGGGCCCGCTACCTTTGGCGAAGCAGAGCGCCTACAGAGCGAAGAGGGAAGAACTTTTATCCATCCCTTCGAAGGTATTAATACCTCTCTTGGTACAGCGGGTGTTGGCTTAGAGTTTCTTGAAGACGTGCCTGACCTTGAGGCTGTAATTGTATCGGTAGGCGGCGGTGGTTTGATCAGCGGTATAGCGGCTGCGGTTAAAGCAATTAATCCTGAATGTAAGGTCTATGGGGTAGAGCCAGCAGGAGCTGATAGCATGTCACGTAGTATAGCCGCTGGACGCCCAATTATGCTCGATAAAGTTGACACTATTGCTGATAGTCTTGCGCCACCAATGGCCTTACCACTCGGGCACGCATTATGCACGGCATACGTGGATGACATAGTGACGGTAACAGATGATGACATTTGTGCTGGAATGGTAATCTTGCAACAAGAAGCAAAGCTGGCTGTTGAGCCCGCAGTGGGTGCGGTGATGGCAGGCGTAATGAGGCCGTTGCGAAATCGTCTCAAGGGCAAATGCGTTGGGCTTGTGGTTTGTGGTGCCAATATAGATGTAACCAGCTATAGTAAGCTTTTGGAGCGGGGCCGAATAAATATTTCCAGATTAACCAATTATTCATAGAGCACATTTGAAGTTAAAACTATTACAGTCTAAAATTACATAGGCTAAGAGTAATCAGGACATTGATCCGACTATCGGTGCGATTTGGTCACGATCAAAGTTAGCGCCACACAAGACAACGGCGCTTACTTTGCCCTTGTTTTGAGTTTCATCAGCCTGCCATGCTGCATAAGCCAGCCCTGCGGATCCTTCGACTAACATTTTTTCAGTCCAAGCTATGTGGCGTAATCCCTCAGCAATCTGGTCCTCAGAGCAGTCAATCAGTTCATCTATTACCGCGGCTCCAAGTGTCATAGTTATTGAATCGCTATCTACACCTCCAGCACATCCATCGGCTAAGGTCTCTAAATGGGTAACCTCAACATTATGGCCAGCCCGAATACTAGTTGCCAATGCTGCTGAATTTTTTGCACTGACCCCAACTACGCGGGTTTGAGGTGAAAATGCTTTAAGGACAGATCCAATACCTGAAATTAAGCCACCGCCACCAATTGATACATAGATGACGTCAAGTTCAGGCATCTGCTCAAGCAACTCAAGTGCGATCGTTCCCTGTCCTGCTATAACTTGCGGATCGTTATAGGGAGAAACGTAGATTTTTTTCTGCTCTTTGGCCAAGGCCTGCGCGTGTTGTTCTGCTAATCCAGAGTCGTTCGAATGCAGTATAGTATCAGTACCAAGAGCTTTAATTCTTGTTAATTTTTCACGGGCTACAGTTTCTGGTAAGACTACGGTTAAATCATGGCCTGTCATCTGTGCTGCAGTAGCAAGAGCTAACCCATGATTTCCAGATGATGCGGTGATGGCGGGGACGTCTGTGGGCAGTGATGTCAGCTTTGCTAAGGCTCCGCGGAACTTAAACGATCCTGTTTGTTGAAAGTTTTCTGCCTTATAGAAAAGGCTAGATCCATTACTGAAAGGTTGGCGTGACGCTATGCAAGGTGTTGGCTTCAACCAACCTTTGATCCGTTTGTGTGTTTCTACAGAGAGTGCGGCCTGTTCAAGTACTTTGGTCGATGTGGTCATAAATTTTCCCTTAATCGTTTTAGTTAGACGCAGCGGCATCAATTATAGCTTGTGTGATTGCGATATCCTGTGCAGCAATTCCTGTCAGATCCGCAATGGTAATCTCATTATCAGAGTGTCGGCCAGAGTGGGCTCCTGATAAAATATGCCCAAGTTCAGTTACATCCATAGATGGTTCTACCTTACTAGCGGTTTGAAATTCACCGTGTTCTAACGATTGACGTGCGATGTCACAAACCCGCAACGAAGCTGATGTTACCAGCCCGGTTGGAAGCTCTTGCTTTCCGGGGCTATCAGCGCCAATGGCGGTCACATGAGTGCCGCGGCGCACAAGGTCATTTGCAAAAAGGGGTGTGGTTGAGGGTGTCGTTGTTATTATGATGTTGGCTGTGCCAACTTCTTTTTGCAGTGTCGACACAACTTTAATTTCTAAACCTTGCTTTGCAAGCTCAGCTGCTGTGTTCTGAGCGGCAGTTGAATTACGGCCCCAAACCCGAAAGCTTAAGCCTCTTTCAGGCATCAACTTTGCTAGGCATTGTGCTTGCATTTTTGCCTGAATGCCGGTGCCAATCAAAAGTACCTTTGATGCGTTGGTACAGGCAAGCGCGCGGGTGGCCAATGCGCCACCAATGGCCGTTCGCATGTCGGTCAGCCATCCTTCGTCTCGCAAAATGGCGACAGTCTCTCCAGTTGTTGCTGAGAAGGCCAACATCATTCCATTCGATGATGCCAACCCTTTAGAGGGATTATCATAAAAACCTGATGCAATTTTTATAACGTAGCTAGCTGTATCTGCAATGTGACCAGACTTTATATGACAGTCGCCATTTGACTTAGGAAACCCAAGATGTACGACTTCAGCGGTCTGCACATTACCGTTGGCAGAGGCGATATAAGCATTCTGTATGAGACTTACAGCCTTTTCAAAACTAAAGAGCTCCATGATTTCTGTTTTATTTAAGTCTAACATCAGGTGGATCTTTCCTCAATTTTTTAACGAAGTAATTGGTCTTCGCCTGGGGTGCAACTTTAGGTATCAAATAAAGAATTATAATTACTTCCTTTCATTGATATTTGGCATTACATATCCCACTCGTTGGTGTGCCGCTGACTTTAATATAATAGACTTTAGGAAGCTTTAGTAAGATGAAAAAAATAGGTATAATGATTTGTGGGCATGGCAGCCGCTCCAAGGCTGCTGAAACAGAGTTTGGGTTGCTTTCGGCAGGTCTTAAAAAGAGGTTTCCGTCAATCCCAGTGAGGCATGGATTTCTTGAATATTCGGCACCCAATATACATATGGGACTTGACGAACTACGGGACCTAGGGGTCGATGAGATTTTAGCAGTGCCGGGCATGCTTTTCGCTGCCACGCACGCGCGGAATGATATCCCTTCAGTTTTAACAACTTACGAAAAACAAAACCCCCATATTAAAATTAAATATGGGAGAGAGCTAGCTTTGCATCCTGAAATGATCGCAGCTTTTCAAGCTAGAATATTGGATGCGTTGGGAATGGATAATATAGAAGAAGGCGGCCTTTATGATACCATGCTTGTGGTTGTTGGGCGGGGTACATCAGATGTCTCTGCCAATGCTGAAGCGACTAAACTGACTAGAATAGTTGCTGAAAACATGGGTTTTGGATGGTCTGAAACTGTATATTCGGGAGTGACTTTTCCGTCAGTTGGGCAAGGTCTGAATATCGTAACCAAGCTTGGATATAAGAAAATTGTTGTCGCCCCATATTTTCTTTTTACTGGTCGTCTTATCGACCGAATATATAAATATGTAGATATTGTTGCTGAAAAATTTGACGGTATACAATTTTTTAAAGCTAAATACCTTGCGGATCAGGATCATGTAATCAACACTTTTGTTGATAGGATAAGTGAAGCCGAAAATGGGATCTTTAAAGATGACAAGGATTTGATGTTGTCGTTTAAGAAGCGTTTGGCGGCAGGTGAAATTGATATTCATCACCATCATGCGGAATACCAACCAGTCACAGATCCCGAAGATGATGACGTAATTAATTTAGATAGTCATTCCCATTCTCACGATCATGATCATGATCACAATCATTCTCATGATCATAGTCACCATCATCATGGAGTTTATAGACATATCGCGCATCCAAACGGCCCTAGGACTATGATTGATGAGGGAGTATGTTGCTGCTTTATGAGCCAGTTTCCGCAAGATGTGATTGATGATGAAAGACAAAAAAGGGAACAGGCTGGTACAGAAATAATGCCTTTATGAAATTCGCTCGATGTTTACTGGAAACAAAAGAGCCTAAAGTTGGTGGGGGCTGAATACACATTAGATTGATTAGTGGTTTAATTTTGTTTCTAAAGTTGTAAATTCTTCGCCGTCTAGACCACTCTCTCTGGCTAGGTTTATAATTTTTATAGCTTCTTCAAATTGGCCCAGTTGAACTAATGTTTCACTTAGGCTTACCCAAAATTGAAAAATACTAGGATCTGAAATTATTGCATTTTCTAGATATGGTAAGGCGTCCAAAGTAACTCCACTATCGATTTTTAATAAACCCATACGATGGTTGGCTTGTCCGTGATCTGGGTACATATTTAATATGCTATCAAATACCTCTTCAGCAAGTTCAAGGTAACCATTCTTGTGGCCCTGAATTCCCTGCTTAATGGCATTGTCCAGCAGTTTATGAATGGAATCTTGGCTGACGACACTTGGTGTGCCTTCAGCCTGATTTTTTGAATCCATGTTTGGTAGTGTTGTACTATCGGTATTGCCTGAGTGTAATTCCATGATCAATATTCCATAATTTACGAATTTCACAAATCTAGAGCAGGATCCATGCCAAGATAAATGACGTTGATGATGTTAAATAAAAATGAGTGTTAGTTGGTAAGTAAGGTTAACCAGCTGGCTAACTGAGATTTGTTATTAATTATAATAGACTAACTTATATTTGTGAGATACCTCAGCTCACATCCCAGGAGCTGATTAAGATGGAACACAGCTTTATTTTTTGGTGTTTGGCTGTGCTTGCCTCAATTTTTGTAGGCATGGGTAAAGGTGGGCTGCCAGTAATAGCCGCATTGGCTGTTCCAAGTATGGCTCTTTTAATCTCCCCGATAGCCGCCGCTGGGCTTTTGCTGCCAGTGTATATCGTGTCAGATATTTTTGCTTTGTCGGCATACAGGCGAGATTTTGACAAGAGTATACTGAAGATCAGCGTTATTGGCATGACGGTGGGTGTTGTAATAGGCGGTCTAACAGCACATATCGTAATTGACTGGATAGTAACCACCCTGATTGGCTTAATTAGTTTCTTGTTTGCCTTGCAACAAATTTTTAACCATTCAAGAGATAACGCTGATAACAAAATTAATAGTAAAAAAGGCTATTTTTGGTGTATGGTTTCAGGGTTTACAAGCTTTATTAGCCATACTGGTGGACCACCATGGCAAATTTTTGTGCTACCGATTGGTCTAAAAAAATCCATTTTTGTTGGAACTTCTGTTATCGCGTTTAGTTATTGTAATTTAATAAAACTTATACCCTATATTTGGCTCGGACAGTTGAATTTTACCAGTTTCAAAATGTCTCTGTTGTTAATGCTTCCCGCTTCAATTGCAGTATTTGCTGGTGTGAGAATTGTAAAAATTATCCCAGAGCCATTATTTTTTAAAATAGTAGTGTGGGCGTTATTACTAATTTCAATTAAGCTTATTGCAGATGGAATTAGAGTTCCCTTAGGTTTGTGATAATAGCTAAGGGGCCAAATTTAGATAAATAATACTGATACCATTATATGGGTCTTTAAGAATTAGGAGATGGCTAGTGCTGACAACGGTGCCTTACACGCGTGATTTAGTATTGGTTGGCGGGGGGCATGCACATGCTTTGGTCCTAAAATCTTGGGGAATGGATCCGCTGTTGGGTGCACGTTTGACGGTCATCAATCCTGGGCCTATGGCGCCCTATACAGGCATGTTACCTGGTTACGTGGCAGGGCATTACAAGCGCAACGAAATAGAAATTGATTTAGTCCGGCTGTGTCGCCATGCGGGCGCGCGGTTAATTTTTGACAAAGTTGATGGTATTGATCGCGGTAAGCAGGAATTGATTTTAGAAGGGCGTGGTCCTGTAGCCTATGATGTGGCCTCCTTTGACGTTGGTCTTACATCCAAGATGGATTTGCCTGGATTGACAGAATACGGCACTGGAGCAAAACCTTTGGACGCCTACGCGGCGAAGTGGCACAAATTTCTGCATCAGGTGTCTCAAGGTGAACTTGCTCCCTCAGTAGCCGTGATTGGTGGCGGTTTTTCTGGATGTGAATTAGCCATGGCAATGGCCTTTGCTATGAGGTCTATTGGTGTGAAGCCTAGCGTCACGTTGATCGAGAGTTCTTCCTATATTTCTGGTGGTGGCAATACTCAGCGGAAAATTCTAGCCGCCATGGAAAGTCTGGATATAAGGGTAAAAACTGGAGTGAAGGTCTCTGAGATTTGCCTGGACAGAGTAATTCTGGAAGGTCAGGCACCAGTTATGGCAGCGTTTTGTGTCAGTGCCATGGGAGGTGTGGCACATGACTGGATTGCTCAGACAGATTTACCTCAGAAAAAAGGGTTCATTGAGATTAATGGGCAGCTGGGTGTGTGTGGAGACGAGGGTCTGTTTGCGGTTGGCGACTGCGCAGTAATGGCGCATGCAGCAAGGCCCAAGGCTGGTGTCTTTGCTGTGCGCGCGGCTCCAATATTGCACTACAATATGCGAGCCACATTGACAGGTGGTAGACGCAAGACATGGTATCCGCAGAAAAACTATCTCAAATTAATATCTCTTGGGGGGCAATCTGCAATAGCAGAAAAATTTGGCTTTTCGCTTAAGACGAAGTTCATGTGGCGCTGGAAAGACAGAATTGATCAAGATTTTATGGAGAGGCTCCTTGACTTACCAGAAATGATTACTCCCAAACCAGATGGTCAATTGGCAGTTGGTGCATTGGAGATTTTAGACGCTAAGCCACTCTGTGGTGGGTGTGGCGCTAAGGTAGGGCGTGGCGTGCTTGCACAGGCATTAAGTACGATAGCCGAACCCAGCAAAGATGTGGTTACGGGTGTGGGTGATGACGCAGCTGTGCTGCGTCAGTCAGATGGAAGCTTTCAGGTAATTAGTACTGATCATTTGCGAGGCTTGATTAACGATCATGCTATGATGACACGTATAGCGGCTGTTCATGCCTTGGGTGATATATGGGCGATGGGAGCGCAGCCTCAGGTCGCCTTAATTTCTATCGTAGTTCCACATATGTCTGCTAATTTGCAGGCACGTACGTTATTTGAAATCTCGCAAGTGGCAACTGAGGTTTTGAATTCAGCTGGTGCACAACTAGTGGGTGGACACACAACAATGGGTGCGGAGCTCACAATTGGTTTCACCGTAACTGGTGTAAGGGACTCCATGCCTTTGACGGTCTCTGGCGCGAAGGCTGGTGACTTACTCATTTTAACTCGGCCCATTGGGTCAGGTGTTATTATGGCTGCTGATATGGCTGGGCAGGCGGATGGGTCGGACGTAGCAGCTGCATTGAACATTATGGGTCAAGTGCAGAACGTCGAGGCGGCGGTTTTGGGTCCTGTGGCAAATGCTATGACGGATGTAACAGGGTTTGGCTTAGCAGGGCATGTGCATGCAATGTGTAAATCTTCCCAATTGGATGCTGATCTCTGGCAGGATGCTATCCCAATTTACGCAGGCGCTCGTACCCTATCCTCTGCTGGCGTATCATCGGTGTTGATGCCAACGAACCGTAAAGATACGCAAGTCAAAGGTATAGAGGATGAATTGCTTTTTGACCCACAAACCGCTGGTGGACTTTTGGCTGCAGTGCCTGAAAAGTCCAGCGAGAGTGTGCTTGAGGCGTTGGCTCTAAAAGGTTGTGTTGGCCATGTGATTGGCGGCCTTACGGAGGGAACTGGTCTACTACGTCTTAGTTGAATTTTCCAATCAAAGACTTGGCAGTTTTGGAAAGTGTGCTGTCAGAAAGATCCGATAATTCAATACTATGGATGGTGGTTTCTTTAATATCTGTAGATTTTGCATACCGAGGGTCGTAGTGATTAGTGATTAGACCTAATGCTAATTTTTTCCACTCCCCTAATTCTACTTGCCCCAGCCATTCTGTAATCTGTTGACGATTATGGTAAGGACGTAGCCTATTTATAAGGTCGCATAAGGAAACTTTATCATGTGTGAGATCGGCGTAAGCTTTGCAAAGGAAATTGCTGCGTGCTTCTAAAGTACTGCTGACTTGGAACCTAGGCGCCGCTCTCATCGACGCCCATAAAGATGGCGGAATTAATCGCTCCCCAATCTTGCTGCTCTCTGCTTCAATAAAAGTAATTTTGGCAGGGTTAAGCGATAACAGTTTAGATGAGATATGACTTTCAAACATTTTTTGTGTCGGTTGGTCCGAACTAACGCGGCCAAATAGTGAACCCCGATGGGCGGCAATCCCTTCCAAGTCGAGGATTTGTGCCCCCTTTGCCGCAAGTTGGTGCAATAATGCGGTCTTAGCGGTTCCGGTGCTACCCCCGATTAGCATCAGGCGATGTAGAAGTGGTCTGTCGTAGAGTGTCTTCACTACCTCGCGGCGATAACTTTGATAGCCACCCTTAAGTAGTTGCACTCGCCAGCCTACTTGCTCAAGTATTGTAGCAAATGCGCCAGATCTTTGCCCGCCACGCCAACAATAAATCAGTGGTTGCCAGCCGCCATCTTTGGCCGCGAGAGGGCCTTGGAGGTGGGTGGCGGCATTCAGAGCTACTAACGCAGCACCTTTTTTACGGGCCATGAAGGGGCTTACCTGTTTGTAGACAGTTCCTATTTCGGCGCGTTGTGCATCATCTAACACTGGGAGATTGATCGCACCAGGAAGATGGTCGTCGGCGTACTCGGCCGGAGCCCGAACGTCGATAATAGTATCTGCAGTAAGCTCCTTGAGACTGGCTAGTGAGTTGAGGATTACCAGGTTCATGCCATTCCTTTGTTGATCAGTAGTACTGTTTAGCTTGTTTTTGGAGATGAGCCAAGTAGATCACTTGTAAATGAGGATTTAGTTAATGAAATGTATTTCTATTTGTTTCAGGTGCATAGGGTCAGGACGTATTTTCAAACCTACAGATAGATAAACTACTTCAGACTTGGCTATGCCAGATAGCGACATTTTAGATCCTTGTTTCGTGCCCGTTTATGGAGTTAGGTTCGTGTGACGCAAAACACATGGGTTTGACATGACATTTTTATTAAGAGCATTAGTGGTATTTTCTGTGTTTATAACATCCTCGGTTTTTGCTGAGAACGTTAAAGTGACCGAATGGTTATATATCCATACTGCTGAAACAGCAAAAATGGCCTCGGATAATACAATACTTATTGATATAAACAGAGATGTATTTGCATTTACTGATAGGCCTAATCGCTTGTACCGTTACTTTAACCCAACTGATTACGTCGCCCTCTGGGATGAAGCCTCAGCAAGCGGCTTTCTGGCTAATCCACCAAATTCAATGATTACCTGGATGATTGGAGAGGCAACGCAGCAAGTAGAAGCTAATATCTTGAATGCCGAGGTTACTGATGGCGGTACTAGCATTTTGTATGAACTTAAACTTAAAGTTGGAACCCAAATACCTATAAAATTGTCGCATCTCTCCGTCTTTGTAGGAGGCGTATGCGGGGGGAATGGAATGGGTGGTGGGAAACAAGTTGGCGTTTTAATGCGCTGTAAATGATTTTGGCTAAGCCTTATCATAAATCTGGTTTGTGTTCAAAATGTCTAGGCGCTACTTAATTTTGTTTGAACAAGAATATATGGATAATTTGTCTTATTCCCTAGTTTTCAAGTGATGGGACAAATAGGTTTATACTTGACACAAATAAGTTGAATTAACTATTAAATGATAGCGTATTTGAGACCTCAGTTTTAGATTTCTTTTAATGCATAATATTAAGTAGTTTTGAGAACTTCAAAATTAAAAATTTGAAGATGTACTGAATTTAAACTCTTAATAATGATAAAATATAATGGAGATATGAAAATGGAAAATGCAGCTTTAGATAGAAATACCAGAGCGATATTTGCTGGCTCTTTAAGTAGGGACTTAGCAACAACTACTGCGATTGGCGTGATTTCAAATTTGGTCACGCTTTACCTCATATCTATAACGGGTGCACCGCAACTAGCTATATCTGCTATTATAATTTCAACGTTTTTGTTCACTTTCTTATCTGGAACGAACACAATGGATCAATTTAAGGCGTGGATTGCTGACATGGATGAGCAGGATGCCAACAGCCATTCTGGAAAACTTGCAAAGCAAGCACCCTTCACCATGTGGAAAACCGTTTATAGTTTAACCTTTTTGGCAGTGGCGGTAACACAGCTACTAGAAGTTTGGACTTAATCTGCAAACAGAAGTGGCTAGAAAAGTTTCGGCCACTTTAAAAAAGCGTAAGTCGAACGTATCGATGCCTTTGGTGTGGTGGATTAGGGGTTTAAAGCCCCTAATTATCTACTTAAGTTAGTTTTCTCTTCTTACGAATAAAGATAAACGATTTTACACATACCGTAAGATATAACGCACCAGAAACACTCAAAAATAATTTGGACAAATCGGCCCAGAAGCTGGCGCCCAAGATTGTTCCTGAAAATAAACTTGGAATAACGCTTAGCCCAGCTAAAAATATTATTAGACCAATAATCACGTTTATATGCATTACTAGTTTTTGTTTCGCTGGCACTGCAAGAGCAACAAGACCTAAAACTAGAATTGGCAGGCCAAGCATGGCGGGAATATAAGATGTAA
>CAJWTH010000013.1 GCA_913047725.1 uncultured Planktomarina sp. | reverse complement strand
GTGACACATTCTCAACCATTGCATGCCATTTACGCAGGGTTAATGTTGCGTCCCGTACCTTCTTTTGGGTCCAATCCATTGGTTTGCCATAGTGAGTTGATAACAATACAAACCGAACCACCTCACCTGGAATACCGTCATTTAGTAAATCCCTAACCGTAAAAAAATTGCCTAACGACTTAGACATTTTTTTACCTTCTACCTGCAACATTTCATTGTGTATCCAAAACTGGGCAAAGGAGCCACCTGGATGGGCACACTTGCTTTGTGCAATTTCATTTTCGTGGTGCGGAAAAATTAAATCATTGCCACCACCATGTATATCAAAACTTTCACCAAAGTGTTCTTGAACCATTGCAGAGCATTCAATATGCCATCCTGGTCGTCCAAAACCCCATGGACTATCCCATCCTGGTGTTTTACCACTCGAAGGCTTCCATAATACAAAATCCAACGGGTTTCGCTTGTAGGGGGCAATTTCAACACGAGCCCCGGCAATCATATCCTCAACGGCTCGACCTGATAAAACACCATAGTCAGGACAACTATCCACATCAAATAACACATGACCCTCCGCCACGTAAGCATGTCCCTTTTTAATTAAATTATTTGACATCTCAATCATTTGCGAAATGTACAAAGTTGCCCGTGGCATTAGGTTAGGCTTAAGCGTTGATAGCTCTCGCATATCGTCTAAATACCAAGCTATTGTTTCTTCGGTTATTTCCAATATTGAGCGACTAGTTGCCAATGAGCGAGCATTAATTTTGTCATCTATATCAGTAAAATTGCGCGCATAAGTTACATTTTTAGCGCCAAAAGTCTCGCGGAGCAATCTAAAGAGTATATCGAATACAACCACTGGTCTGGCATTTCCAAGATGTGCTCGATCATAGACCGTGGGACCGCAAACATACATGCGCACGTTCTCTTTTTCCAGAGGCTTGAACTCTTCTTTGCGCCGCGTTTTTGAATTATAAAGTCTAATTTGTGTCATTGATTAGTTCCTGAACATCCTGACCGGAATTACTTCGTATTTTTCTGTGAAAAACATTTAAAATAAAAGTTAATCACTAAAACATTTCTCCCAATAACTACCAACCGTTGTCTATACCAACTGATGGTAAATGAAAATATCTGGTAAAATGTGTTTCAGTTGCTGCACCAAAATAGGTTTGACAAATCCACACTAAAACGGCCAGCTAGAATTATGGAAATAGCTAATCGTATGGTTACTTTAAGTTGCGACGGGACAGATGGATGGGATGTTTTTTACAGAGCCCGCAGGATGAAAGAATCTGGCATTTCTGTTACAGAACTGACTATTGGAGAGCATGATATTGGCACAGACTTAAACATTTTGATCGAAATGAATAGATCTGCTCAGGCTGGAAATACTGGTTATGCGGCTGTGCCAGGAACGGATGAATTAAGAGAAACGGTTGCCCGACGGATAAACGAAAGAACGGGGGTATCTACAACAGCCGCCAACATACTAATTACACCCGGCGGCCAAGCTGCATTATTTGCGGCACATCTGGCAGTACTAGATCCGGGTGAAGTTGCATTATACTGCGATCCTTATTATGCTACTTACCCCGGCACCCTTCGCGCTGCTGGTGCTATAGATCGTTCTATTGAGTGCATTCCAGAAAACAATTTCCAACCTCAAAAAAGCCAAATCCAGGCAGCAGCTAATGGCGCAAAGTGTTTATTAGTTAACTCGCCCAATAACCCCACCGGTGTTGTCTATGACAAAAATACTTGGCTAGGTATCGCCGAAGTTTGTGTTCAAAAAGATCTCTGGCTTATTTCAGATGAAGTCTATGACAGCCAAGTTTGGGAGGGGGAACATATTACTCCGCGCAGTTTGCCTAAAATGGAACCCCGCACTCTAGTTATAGGCTCCATGTCTAAAAGTCATGCAATGACAGGAAGCCGTGTAGGTTGGGTATGTGGCCCAGAGACAGTGATCACGCATTTAATCAACTTAGCAACTCATACGACCTATGGGGTTCCAGGCTATATTCAAGATGCAGCTAACTTTGCTTTGAACCAAGGAAGCAAATTGGAGATGGAAGTGGCCGCTCCCTTTGATCGCAGACGTAAAATCGCCGTCAAACTCATCGCCATGCAGAAAATCATCAAGGCTGTGCCTTGTTCTGGTGCAATGTATATGATGCTAGACATACGAAATACAGGGCTTACTGGTGAGGTTTTTGCGAACAGGCTTCTAGATAAAAAAAATATTGCAGTTATGCCTGGTGAGAGTTTTGGACGATCTGCTAAAGGACATATCAGGGTTGCAATGACAGTAGATGATGAAAGGTTTAAGAAAGCATTGGAGGAATTATTAAAATTTGCTGCTGAGGAACAGACAAAAAGTTGACGTTTTCCGAACAAAGGTCGCAAATAGAAAAGATTGTCGTTTAAGACATTTTACCCCTTTGGGTATGAATGATCAGTTAAATACAGGTTTGTGGTTAATTAGTCTCATAGATCGGACGATTGGTGCATGCAGGGGTCGTGCTGCTCGAGGTGGCCCATTGTGGTGTAAGGAACCAATTTTGTTTACCCTTTGACTACAGGACATCACCATGACCAACACACCCCAACGTCGAGCTGGTGGCCGCGCAGCTCGCACCGCCGCCCGCGCAGCGCCTCTATCAGATACCATGCGACCAATAAGGCCAGGTATGGAGGGCGGAACTTACCATCCTCTTTCTCAATTAGATATGGAAAAAATAAACAGGTCTGCACTTACAGCACTTGAGGAAATCGGCCTAGCAGATGCGCCACAATCCGGAATTGATATTATGGTCGGTGCTGGGGCTATTTACGGCCAAGATGGCCGCCTGCGTTTTCCGAAGTCTTTGATAGAGGATATGCTGGTAAAGGCAAATCGCGAAATTACACTATTTGGTCGGAATCCAAAACACGACATGCTTCTCAGTGGAAAAAAAGTACATTACGGAACAGCGGGCGCTGCGGTGCATATGGTAGATGTAGAAAACCGAAGCTACCGTGAATCGACTGTAAAAGACCTTCATAATGCAGCTCGAATAGTTGAACATCTTGATAATATTCATTTTGTGCAGCGGCCGATGGTTTGCCGCGACATCCCTGATAATCGTGAAATGGATCTAAATACAATTTATGCATGCACCACCGGTACACAAAAACATGTCGGGACCTCTTTTACCGAACCAGGTTTCGTCGATGATGCATTTGAAATGTTACATATGATAGCAGGCGGAGAAGATAGATGGCGAGATCGGCCTTTTGTTTCCAATTCAAACTGTTTCGTTGTTCCGCCGATGAAGTTTGCGACTGAAAGCTGCCAAGTGATGGAGAAGTGTATAAAAGGTGGGATGCCAATTTTACTTCTTAGCGCGGGCCAAGCAGGCGCTACGGCCCCTGCCCCAATCGCTGGCGCAATTGTGCAAGCGGTCGCAGAATGTTTGGCTGGTATGGTATATGTTAATGCAATTAAACCTGGACACCCAACTATCTTTGGAACTTGGCCATTTGTCTCTGATCTTAGAACTGGCGCCATGTCAGGTGGTTCAGGCGAGCAGGCTTTGTTGACGGCTGGTTGTGCTCAAATGCACCACTATTATGGCTTGCCAGGTGGAGCTGCAGCTGGAATTGCAGACGCCAAATTACCAGATATGCAGGCTGGTTGGGAGCAGGCAATGTCGAACGTTATGGCAGGTTTAACAGGCTTAAATATGGTTTATGAAGCAGCAGGAATGCACGCCTCATTATTAGGCTTTTGTCATGAGTCTCTGATTTTGGGGGATGATCTTTTGGGTCAAGCAATGCGTTGTGTTCGGGGCATCGAAGTGAATGACGAAACTGTTGGCCTAGAAACTATGCGAAGCACATGTCTAGGCGGACCTGGACATTACCTCGGTTCTGATCAAACCCTATCATTAATGCAAACTGAGTATTTCTATCCAACACTCGCAGACCGCAGTTCACCAAAAGAGTGGGATGAAAAAAATCGTCCTGATCTATTAAAAAATGCTACTTTACGAAAAGAAAAGTTAATCAATGCTCCAACACCAGCATCTCTGGACCCAATGGTGGACGCTGAAATACGAAAACGATTTAATATACACCTATCGTAATTCTCAAATGCAAATTTAGCGGCTCATTTTTTCGTCTAATTCCAACCATTCCAACTCAGTTAAAGTCAAATCCTTTTGTCGCTCAATTAGGATTTCTGTTGCCTTTTTAAATTTCACTGGATAATTTTTGAATAAATCTGGTTGGCTTAAAAATTCCTCCAGTTTACTAATTTCTGCCTCCAAACGTTCAATTTTTTTGGGCAATATCTTTAACTGGTGTTTCTCGGTAAAAGTTATGGGATTATCTTGTGTCTTTGTCTTTGTCTTTGTCTTTGATCTTTCAACTTTTTTAGAATTGTTGAGCTTTCCTGTTCCCGTGGTTTCTATTTTAGGTTTCTGAGCCTGATAGTCACTCCAACCACCAGCGTAAACAACTGCTTTACCTGCTCCTTCCAAAGCAATCGTGGTAGTCGCAACACGATCCAAAAAGTCTCTGTCGTGACTTACCAGAAGTACAGTCCCATCATATTGCCCAAGCACATCCTGTAAAAGGTCCAAGGTTTCAATATCCAGATCGTTTGTCGGCTCATCTAAAATAAGAAAATTACTTTCCTGTGCCATTAATCGAGCTAAAATCAACCTAGCTTTCTCTCCTCCCGAAAGTGATCGGACTGGAGCCCTCATTTGCTCCTCTGCAAACAAAAAATCTTTGAGATACCCCACCACATGTTTAGGATATCCACGAACCATAATTTGATCAGAGCTTCCAGAAACCGCCATACTAGGGTCACTTGTAAGAGCCTCCCAAAGACTGAGATCTGGGTCAAGCTGTGAACGTCCTTGATCAAACATCGCAATCTTAAGGTTTGTGCCGAGTTTTACCGTACCAGAGTCAGGTTTTTGTTGCCCGATTAAAGTATTAATTAGAGTTGTTTTTCCAACCCCATTTGGACCCACAATTGCGATCCTGTCTTGGCGTTGTACCGTCAATGATAAATTATCAAAAACTTCAAATTCACCAAAGGCAAGGCTTAAATTCTTTGCCTCTATTACCTTTACACCAGACTTTTTTCCTGAAGCTAATGCCATTGCAGCATTTGATTGGCGCTTAATTTGAGATGCACGTTCTGTACGCAACTCCTCCAATGCCCGAACACGTCCCATATTACGCTTCCGCCGAGCTGAAATACCTTCAACTGCCCAGCGTGACTCAGCCTTAATTTTGCGGTTTAATTTATGTCGTTGATCATCTTCCTCCTCCCAAACCTTATCTCGCCAAGATTCAAAAGATCCAAACCCTTGGTCCAACCGCCGCACTGAACCTCTATCAATCCAAAGAGTAGATCGGGTGAGTTCTGTCAAAAAAGTACGGTCGTGCGAAATCACCACAAAACTGTTGCGGCTTTCGCGAAGGGTAGTCTCGAGCCAAGAAATAGCCTCAATATCTAAATGGTTGGTAGGTTCATCAAGTAGCATAAGCTCTGGGTTCTCGGCCATTAGCTTTGCTAATGCAGCTCGACGTCGCTCACCGCCAGAAGCTGTTCTTACCAATCTATCTGGATCAAACTTTAAACCCTCAGAAGCAATTTCCACCTTGTAGTGATCTGCTTCGTCAAGATCCGAAACCGCATAATCACCCAATGTAGTGAAAGTGATCATATCAGGGTCTTGCTCCATATAACCTACGCTTACACCAGGAAGAATTACTCGAGAACCTTCGTCGGCTTCAACTAAACCAGCCATCACCTTCATCAAAGTTGATTTTCCTGAACCATTTCTACCCACCAGCGATACTCGATCACCAGTCTGAACGATTAAACCTAAGTCTGTAAAAACTGGATTTCCACCAAAAGTCAGCGCTATATTAGAAAGCTGTATTAAAGGTGCTCTTGCCATAAACTCCGGTATGTCTTTGGTTGGAGCAGGTCAATAACAGATTTAAATTAAATTTTTTTAACTGTTAGCATCCAACTAATAAGTATCAAAAATTTTAACATTTGTAGCTAAAACAAAAATCTCGGTTAGTTACTATCACCAAAAAAATCTTCCGCTTCCATTCTGCCAACATTACCCATCATTTGACGGATAAAGGAAATTTCCCCACTACCACCCTCAGTTATCCTACGCGAAAGTACAACAACCTTGCCATCGTCCAAGCCGTAGCGACTGACATTGGTTACGACGCCCACACTGTCAAATTGAATAGCAACAATTTGGCGTTCAACTGTTTTTGGTGCTGCGGCTCCATAGTGGCGCCATTTGCTGGAAACATAATAAATAGCGTCTGATGTGGTTAGGCCACTAGTCGAGGGAACTCCAATGGACCCTGACACCGAAGAACGTGTAGCAACACCAACCACAATAGAAGACAATTCATCATCAGTTGGGGTAAAACCATGGTTTCGGTAGACACTACTGCAGGATATTAACAACCCAAGCAAAAGACATATATTTAATGGATTGAATTTTATCAAAATTACCAGACCTGTACTATTGTGAGAGTCGCCATAACAAATTAATGTTATGTTATATATAGCTTAACTGATATTCAAGAATGGTTAATAGATGCAAAAAAAAATTACGAATAACGTTATTGAATTACGCCATTTAGTGGAGAACAGGAAGGTTAATTTTGAATTTGATTTTACTCAGAAATTGGCAACCCTTATTAAATTGCAGCTTAATATTTTGGATGTACAAAAGGTTAAATTTTTAGGCAGTTTAGCTCCACTTGGAAAGGGTGACTGGTGCTTGACAGGATCAATTGGAGCATCAATCGAACAGCGGTGTAGTATAACCTTAGATCCTGTTTTTACTAGGGTCGACTCAAAGGTCTTACGGAACTTTCGCGGAGCCGCCAACGCAGGATTAACTAATCCAAACTACGATGAAACAACCATCGACGATGCAGATGAAATTTTTTATAAAACTATAGATTTAGCAAACATTTTTTACGAAGAGCTATCTCTTTTATTACCTGATTACCCAAAAAAAGAAAATATTAAACATCTAAAAGCTGAATATGGCCCCCCTGGAGTACCTCCTATTACTGACAAAACTTCCAAGCCTTTTTCAGTTTTGTCAGATCTTAAAGATAGATTAACTAAATCAACGTGAATGTTTCGATCATCAAAAGCTCCTTATTTAATAATAAACTCAAATAAGTCTCCCTAATAGTGTTTTTGGGCTTGAAAAGTAGTAAGATCCAAGTATTGGTCCGGAATTCACGAGGGGAATTTTAGGTCTCCCAGCATAAGTTTGGTTGCGGCGCGCCAAATTCAGTATTAACAGGGCGTATATTCCCTAAGTTTGAGGTTAAGACATGGCTGTTCCAAAAAGCAAAATTACGAGAAGCCGCCGTGGCATGCGGCGCGCCCATGGTGCATTGTTGTCTGAAAATCCAAATGAATGCACTAATTGCGGTGAACTTAAACGTCCGCATCACGTATGCGCTGCCTGCGGTCACTATGGTGATAAAGAGATTGTAGCAATGAGTGCTGACATAGATTTAGACGAAGAAGCCGTATAAGATTTTAAAGTCAAGGGGAAAGCACTTAAAATGAGTGATCCCAAACCACCTGAAGATAGTCCCGGCTCAAGTATAATTGTTTCGGTCGATGCGATGGGTGGTGACGCTGGACCTGATGCCGTTATTGCTGGCCTTGCGATTGCTTTAAAATATCACCCCAAAATAAGGTATTTAGTGCACGGGCAACGAGGTTTATTAGTAAACTTGATAGCACGGGAAAACTTGGGACAAGTTTGTACAATTATAGATGCTAACAGGGTCGTGTCGATGAACGATAAGCCTAGTCAAGTGATGCGCACCGGTAAAGGCACATCGATGTGGTCTGCAATAACGTCTGTAAAACAAAAAGAAGCTGATGCCTGTGTTTCCTGCGGAAATACTGGGGCGTTGCTGGCTGTTTCAATGATTAGATTACGTATGATACCCGGTATTAACCGTCCAGCAATTTCAATATTGTGGCCATCACTTGGACCTAATGGTTTTAATGTTATGTTAGATGTTGGGGCTGATATTAAGGCAGATGAGAAAGATCTACTCCAATTTGCTCTAATGGGTTCGTCATATTCCAGAAATGGATTGGGCATTGAAAACCCAAAAGTTGGACTTTTAAATGTTGGAACTGAGGAAAATAAGGGCCGGCCAGAACTAAAAGTAGCTTATGATCTCATAAGCACAGCCGCTGATCATGAAAACTTTGAGTTTATCGGTTTTGTCGAAGGTAGCGATATACCCTCTTCAAAGGTAGATGTAATTGTAACCGATGGTTTCACGGGAAATATAGCTCTAAAATCAGCAGAAGGCACAGCGAGTTTTATTGCAAACGCATTAAAGAGTTCATTTAGATATAATATCTTTAGTCGAATAACTGCTCTATTAGCTAACGCTCCATTACAGCGACTAAAAAAACTCACAGACCCACGGCAGGTAAATGGTGGAGTTTTTTTAGGCTTAAACGGAATTGTCATAAAATCACATGGAGCTGCTGATCCAACAGCTGTTGCCGCCGCTGTTGGACTCGCCTATAAATTAGCCTCAGCACAATTCAACAGTCAATTAGCAGAACGGGTGGCTGCAGGGCACAGTTTTGTTGATAAAGTAAAATCAGATAGGATGTTGTGATGCACCGAGCAGTAGTAGAAGGGGTCGGACATTATCTGCCTAAACGTGTGGTAGAAAATTCTGAATTCGAAAATACGCTTGAAACAAATGATGCATGGATACGAAGTAGAACTGGGATCGAAAGAAGACATTTCGCGGACGAACATGAAACGACTGCGTTTATGGGAATTGAAGCAGCTCAGGCTGCCTTGGATTACGCTGAATGTACAATTGACAAAGTTGACGCAATTTTAGTGGCGACTTCTACTGCCGACCTTACATTCCCATCAGTAGCTACAATGATACAAAATGGACTGGGGATGAGACACGGGTTCGCTTTTGATGTTCAAGCAGTGTGTGCAGGGTTCGTGTACGCCTTAACAGTAGCAAACTCAATGATAGCCAGCGGACAAAATAGTCGTATATTAGTGATTGGTTCGGAAACATTTTCAAAACTCATGGATTGGACAGACCGCAGTACTTGTGTCCTCTTCGGTGATGGAGCGGGGGCTATGTTAGTTGCTGCGCAGTCTAATGATAAATCCAACCGCGGAATATTAGCCACTACTCTTCATTCAGATGGTCAGTACAAAGATCTTTTATACGTAGACGGCGGGGTATCATTACAAACTACTGGTTATCTGCGTATGCAAGGGAAAGAAATTTTTCGACATGCAGTGGAAAAACTCTCTGAGGCTACATTTGAATCATTAGAAAAAGCGGGTTTGACAACACAGGATGTAGATTGGATCGTGCCTCACCAGGCCAATAAGCGGATTTTAGAGGGAATGTCGAAGCGACTAAACATACCGACAGAACGGGTTGTTATGACGGTTAATAATCATGGAAACACCTCAGCAGCATCGATTCCTTTGGCCATGTCGGTTGCCGTGAACGATAACCGCATCAAACACGGTGACTTGGTTGTAATTGGGGCTATTGGCGGTGGCTTGGCTTGGGGTACCGCGGTAATTCGCTGGTAACTTTAAAAATATTATTGTTTTTGTTGACCACTATTGAATATCTCATTTAGAATGAAAATACAGGATAGGGGTAATAACATGACGGGAAAAACACTGACAAGGATGGATTTAGGTGAATCTCTGGTTCGCGAAATCGGTCTTTCACGGAGCGAATCTTCAGACCTAGTAGAAAGTGTTTTGGCACATCTTTCAGATACATTGGTATCTGGTGAGATGGTTAAAATATCTTCGTTTGGAACATTTAGTCTTCGAGACAAGAAGGCTCGAGTTGGTCGAAATCCAAAAACTGGTGAAGAAGCGCCAATTATACCTCGCAGGGTATTAACATTCCGTCCATCTCATTTGATGAAAAATAGCGTAGCTAAAGGCAATAAAGGTTGATTGGGTGAGCAAGTCACCCGAGGCCTTTCGAACTATAAGCGAAGCATCTGAATGGCTTGGAACACAGGCACACGTTCTTCGGTTTTGGGAAAGTAAGTTTGGCCAATTAAACCCGGTCAGAAAACCAGGTGGTAGAAGATATTATCGCCCGTCAGATCTCACGTTACTAGGAGGCATTAAGTACCTGTTGCATCAACAAGGAACTACAATCAAAGCAGTACAAATAATATTAAAAGAAAAGGGTGTAGGCCACGTCAGTGGTTTTTCACCCCCACTTGATGTGTTAACGCCTGAATCACAAAAGAGAAGTAAATCTAATATAAAAATAATTGAAGAATACAGCTTAGACGAAATAAGGAAAAAGGAACTAAAGCCCGAAAATGTTAATAAAGAATTAAATAGTTTCTATGATGACGAAAAAGACCAACTTCATTTATTTCCCAAATTGGATCAGGAGCAAACTACAAAAGTAGAAACCGAAAATACACTCCCTTCCCAATCTCAAAGAGTTCCAGAACCCCTCGTCCAACAAATAGATGAACGTATTAATTCGCAATCATCCCCTTCCCAAGTGCCTATTGATAACCTAGGTATCGACTTGAGTGATAATTCTGTCCAAGCCTTAGGGGTAGATATAACAGGAAAAGACTTTCTTCTTAGTGAATATACCGGAAAGTCTGGCTCTGCATCAACAATATTAAAGTTAACAAAAAAGCAAATAAATCAGACATTTCTTTCAAAAAAAGCTTTTGTTGTTCAACTTGAAAATTTAATCAAACAAATGAACTGATAATTCTAAAACATAGATTTATAGTCTTGCTCCCAGCGTTGCGTTCGCTATACCCACGTTAGTTCGGGCTATGGCGCAGCCTGGTAGCGCGTCCGTCTGGGGGACGGAAGGTCGCAGGTTCGAGTCCTGCTAGCCCGACCAAATACGAACTGCTTATTGTAATATTAAGGTCAATTTAGTAGGTTTATAGGTTTTAGACATGAATATAGGCGTTATACCGAACCAACTGATCAGTGCCATGGTGAACCAAGGTCAAATTATAATCGCGGATTCTTTGCAAAACGACCAAATACAGCCTGCATCCTTAGATCTTAGATTAGGCCAAACTGCATACCGGGTCAGAGCATCGTTTTTAGCTGGTAAAACAGCGACAGTAGCTGAAAAATTAGCCGACTTTGAAATGCACCAGATAGATCTTACCAATGGCGCAGTTTTAGAAAAAGGCTGTGTATATTTAGTTCCTTTAATGGAAAGCTTGGACCTATCAGAAAACACTTCTGGCATAGCAAATGCAAAATCATCCACAGGACGATTAGACCTTCTTACCCGTACTATTACTGATAATGGCACTGAATTTGATCGCATAGTTAAAGGTTATTCAGGGCCGCTATATGCTGAAATATGCCCTCGTTCTTTTTCAGTTCTGGTTAGACCTGGTATGAGGCTCAACCAGATTCGCTTCCGTATTGGAGATGCTACTCTAAGCGATAAGGAATTGATTTTATTACATAAGGAGTCACCTCTAGTTTCTGAATTACCTATAATTCAGGACGGATTAGGTTTCTCCGTTGATCTCAATCCGTCTGATAATGACCTTGTTGGATATCGCGCCAAACCGCATACTGGTGTGATTGATCTATCTAAGATTGGGTACTATCAAGCCTCGGATTTTTGGGAAAAAATTTATACAACAGAGAAGCGTATTATACTTGACCCAGAGGCATTTTACATCCTTGTCAGCCAGGAAGCCGTTACAATACCACCTAAATATGCGGCGGAAATGGCTCCTTATTTAGCAATGGTTGGTGAGTTTAGGGTCCATTACGCCGGTTTTTTTGATCCAGGGTTTGGACACGCATTAGCAGATGGTCAGGGCAGCCGAGGTGTATTGGAAGTAAGGTGCCATGAGGCCCCTTTTGTACTTGAACATGGACAAGTAGTAGGTCGGTTAGTGTATGAAAAAATGTTCGAGCCTCCAAGCCAGCTCTACGGGCGCGAGAGCCAGTCAAACTATCAAGGGCAAAGATTGAAGCTTTCAAAACATTTTAAGCAGGAGTAGTTTGAAAAATAAGTTTAGAAATCGCCTGTAGATTTATTTACTTTATTACATTAGCACCAATCGAGTTAAATTAAAGGATTCAATAGATTGAAATAATTATTTAACTTTAATTATTAAGGTTTTCTTCTATGTCAGAAACCTTATCCTCAAACAGGTTCTCTTGTTGATTGTCTTCATCATCAGAAGGAAGTAACTCCTCCGTTCCAGGTACGGGACGATTTTCCAACAAGCCAGCAGCCCTTAGCTCTTTTAATCCAGGCAGGTCTCTCGCATTTTCTAACCCAAAATGATCAAGAAATTGGTCTGTACCTACAAAGGTTATAGGGCGTCCGGGGGTTTGTTTGCGACGACCTAATTTTACCCATTCTAGCTCAAGAAGTTGATCAATTGTCCCACGGCTCACGGCAACTCCTCTAATTTCCTCTATCTCTGCTCGGGTAACTGGTTGATGGTATGCAATAATAGCCAAAGTCTCGATAGCGGCGCGCGATAGCTTTCGAGTTTCTACAGTCTCTCGGAGCATTAGAAACCCAAGATCAGAAGCGGTCCGAATGGCCCAGGCATCTCCTACACGCACAACCTGAACACCCCTTCCAACATAGCGTTCTTGAATATTGTGAATTGCAAGCGGCAGATCCACACCATGAGGCATGCGTTTGGTCATCTCTCTCATAGAAACAGGCTCAGCAGAAGCAAACAATATAGCCTCCACCATTCTTTCCTGCTCTAAAATTGCTGGGGCCTCAAAAAGGCTCTCTTCTTGTATATCATCAATCACTGTTAGCCCTTTTTCTTATCTGTATTGGTGAAAAGATACTATCTTGCCAGATTTCAATTTTTCCGTCTTTAGCTAATTCCAGAGATGCCGCAAAGGTGGAGGCAGTTGCAGATCTCCATTTTTTTGGATCCTCTGACCAACCATCCGGTAAATAAGAGGCTATATCGGTCCAATCACCCATAAAACCAATTAAGCCTCGCATTCTCTCGAGAGCCTGTTCCATAGTTAGGACTGAATCTCTATCCATTACGAATGGACGAAAATCATCTTTGGTTCGGATACGCGCATAACCCTGCATGAGATCAAGTAAATTAGCACTATAATTTATTGTTTTGCGCTGCCTTAAATCTTCGGTCAGCCCCCGAACAAAACGATCTTTTCCCAACCTATCCCGAGCCATCAACTTTGCAGCTGCATCTCGCATAGCCTCCAAGCGTTCCAATTGAAACGCCAAGTAAGATGCAAGTTCATCACCCGACGGACCAGGGTCAGTTAAATCAGGAGGTAAAAGTAACCTTGATTTTAAAAAAGCAAGCCACGCAGCCATGACTAAGTAATCAGCCGCCAGTTCTATCCGCAGTTCGGTGGCTTTCTCAATAAATTTTAAATACTGAACTGCTAACTCAAGAACGGAAATTTTTCGCAGATCTACTTTTTGTGAGCGCGAAAGCATAAGAAGTAGATCTAGTGGTCCTTCGAACCCATCCACATCTACTATCAAAGTTTCTGATGCAACACGCTCTGCTATACTCTCTGAAATATCTAACTCTTCTTCCATAAAATTTACTCGTTCATCAGTGATTCAAATTCCTCTTTAAGCTGTAAGATGTCAATAGAAACAGGGGTTGGGCGATTGTTAATTGAAAGTTTTGCACGATCTAACGATTCACCAGCTAGCTCTCTGGAGTTCTGATGTAATAATTTCATTTCTTGAAGGACTCCGTTGCAATGCAATACAATATCACAGCCAGCACCAAGTGCTTTTAATGCACGTGTTTTTAAATTGCCTTCGAGGGCATTCATCGAAATATCATCTGTTATAAGTAATCCTGTAAATCCAATCTCATTTCGGATCATATTAATCACGGCAGGTGATTGGGTTGCTGGATTTTTCGGATCTAATTGATCGAATATCAAATGGGCAGTCATGCCCATATCCATATCTTTAAGTTCCTTGAAAACAGAAAAGTCTGTGTCCTCTAATATGGCTTGGTCTGATAACACTTTTGGTAGAAACAAGTGGGAGTCCAGTTTTGCTCGTCCGTGACCAGGAATATGTTTTAAGACCCCAGAAATGCCACCATGGCGCAGTCCTGAGTTTAAGGCACGGGCATTAATAATTACTTGGGATTTATCTGTTCCATAACATCTATTTCTCAAAATATGATGTGTGTCTGGTTGTGCAATGTCACCCAGTGGAGCACAATTTACATCAATTCCGGACAATCTCAAATTTTCTGCTATTAATCTTCCCCGCAGCCAAAAGGTGCGTTCAGCGTAAACATTTTCTGATTGCTGGAGTGCTGGAGTAAATTCAAACCAGTGGGGCGCTCCAAGTCTAGCCACCCTGCCGCCCTCTTGATCAATCATCACTGGCGCATTCCAACCCACGGAATCCCTGAGTGACTGACAGAGATCATTAATTTGTTTTGGATTTTTTAGATTGCGTCCAAATAAAATAAAGCCAAAAGGTTGCGCTTGCCTAAAAAAAATACGCTCTTGCGAGGTAGTTTTCTCTCCCTCACAACCGAAAATAAAGGGAAATAAGTTCAAACCTATATTGTCCTAATTCATAACTACAGGATAGCATTCAGCATTTTGGCCATGCAGCGCTGTGCACAACCGCCTCGACTCATTTATATCATTAAATCCATAAACCCTTAGTCGATAAATTTCTTGTTCGGAAATTTTACCATTTAGGATAGTAGCTTCTTTGCCGACAAAATAATCACCATAACGCTCAGACAGCCTTTTCCAAGCCTCTAGGGCAGTATTCTCGTCGCTAAACGCACCAAGTTGAACCATTAGGGTGCCTAGTGGAACTTCCCCACCTCTCGTAGCAACTTTTCGCGGTAAATTTGTTTGCAACCAAGAGTTAGGTCTCACCTGTGGCCTTGATGAGGCATTTAGCATCACATTGGGAGCCTCAGGCGCCAAAGAACTTAACGTAGATGAAGTCAATATTGATGCAAGTTTAACTATTATCTCATCAGAGTCAGTCGATGGCTCAACAATCGAGGACTCTATTTCCAAAACGTCTGTTTTTTTAGGTTCAAGCGAACCAGTAACATCATTTATTGTTTGTTTAGCAACAGGCAAGTCGTCAATCTGTAAATTGATAGGTCCAGGTGCAAGCTGCAATAATTCGCCTACCAACACAGTTTTCTGGCTACTAGACACTTGATTGACCGTTAATCCTTGATGAGACGCCGGCACACCGCCAGGGTTCACAGGCGCCATGCGTGAAGGTCCTTCTAGTGCCCGCACCACCGGAACACCTGAGCTGTCACGCATCAGCGTTTGCGCGCCCCAACCAATCACTCCAATAAACACTGCGAAAGAAATGAATGCTCCCACAATATTTGCGTATTTAGCTGGGTTAACATTATTTTCGCTAATATTAGCTTTAATACTCGCGTTTGCCATGTTGCCTCACTGCCTAGGTTTTTTCCAAGGTCTCTCTTAAACTGCTCCAATAACACCCGCGCTGACGCTGTTTTATCGCATTTCTTGTGCCGGTGTTACGCCAAGAATACCTAAACCGGTCGAAATAACAACAGCAGTACATCGAATTAACGCTAATTTTGAACGGCTTGTTGCAGGATCATCCTCCTGTAGGAAGCGTAACTTTGGTTGATCATTGCCTTTATTCCACAAACTATGGAAGTCGGATGCAAGTTCATAAAGGTAAAAAGCAATGCGATGCGGTTCATTTGATCTTGCTGCTATCTCAACTAAACGCGGAAATTCGGCTACCTTTGCCGCCAGGGATAGTTCGGAGCTATCACTAAGGCTGTTTAGATCAGAACCCGCCAATGTGTTATCATCGACAGCCAATCCAATGTCAGTTGCTTTTCTCATCACTGAACAAATACGCGCGTGAGCATACTGAACATAAAAAATTGGGTTTTCTTTAGTCTGTTCAAGCACCTTGTCAAAATCAAAGTCTAATGAGGCATCATTTTTTCGAGTTAACATCACAAAGCGTGTAGCGTCAGCGCCAACCTGCTCTACTAACTCTCTAAGCGTTACAAACGTCCCTGCTCTTTTTGACATCTTAAACGGCTCACCATTTTTAAATAAACGAACGAGCTGAATCAATTTAATATCAAGGCTTGTTTGTCCCGAAGATAAAGCTGTAACCGCCGCCTTCATACGCTTAACATAACCACTATGATCAGCGCCAAACACATCAATTAAATGATTGTAACCGCGTGCTACTTTGTCAAAATGATATGCAACATCAGGCGCAAAATAAGTCCAATTGCCATCGGATTTTTGGATCGGCCTATCAACATCATCACCATACTTCGTTGATTTAAAGAGTGTTTGCTTGCGTGGTTCCCAATCTGCATCAGATTTGCCTTTGGGCGCTTCTAAAGTTCCCTCATATATCAAACCTTTGTCACGTAAGTTTGTTATTGCCTCTTCGATGCGACCTGTTCCGTATAGAGACTTTTCCGAAAAATAAATGTCCATTTTAATGCCCAAAGCTGACAAATCTGTTTCGATCAACTTCATCATTGCTACGATCGAAAACTGTCGAACATCAGCAAGCCAAACTTGCTCTTCTTTTCCTACAAAAAAATCACCAAATTTAGCTTTTAGAGCTTGCCCTACTTCAATCAAATAATCGCCTGGGTATGTCCCATCTTCAAAGGCAACCTTTTGGCCATGTGCTTCAAGATATCGCAAAAATACAGAACGAGCTAGAACATCCACTTGAGCACCACCATCATTAATGTAATACTCTCTCGTCACATCGAAGCCTACAAAATCCAATAACGATGCCAAGGCGTCTCCAAACACCGCTCCTCGAGTGTGACCTATATGAAGCGGTCCAGTAGGGTTGGCTGAAACATATTCAACATTAACCGTCCT
Organism: uncultured Planktomarina sp.; assembly: GCA_913047725.1. Lineage (GTDB taxonomy): Bacteria > Pseudomonadota > Alphaproteobacteria > Rhodobacterales > Rhodobacteraceae > Planktomarina. The sequence continues at coordinate 9,286 of CAJWTH010000013.1, read as the reverse complement.
CGCATCTCCAATATTTGAGCGGCCATAAGCTTTGGGATCTTTTAGAATAGTACGTAACACCATGCCCCAGACATCCGGTTCTAAATTAATATTTAAAAACCCAGGACCAGCAATATCTACACCAGAAACCAAGGGACTTTTTTTCAAGTAAATTAATAATTTATTTGCTATATCAAGAGGTTTTTTCATAGACGGCGAAGACAAAACCATCGCTGCGTTTGTAGCCATATCGCCATGATCAGAGTTTTTTGGTGGTTCCACAGCAACCAAATCAAAGTTTAGACCATCCGGTAAATCACCTGAAACTTGCATCTTTTCTAAGCCTGCAATTACTAGGTTACGTATTTCGCCAAAAACATTCATTTGATCACCCCGAATAGAACTTAGGGTTTAACAAAATCTATCTGTTCGTCAACGCAAGGTAAAAAATTGATCATATTTCTGCTGTGCAAACCGATCTGTCATACCAGAAATGTAGTCTGCGACCGTTCTCGCAGAGTTTATGTCATGGTTCCGGTTTTCTAAAGCTCTGACCCACTCTGTTGGCAGCAGTTCAGGTGAATTCATAAAAGTTTCAAACAATTTTTTCACTACGCTGGACGCGTGTTCTCTTTGAACCATTACACGTTCAGCACGATACATATTCTGAAATAGGAAATTCTTTATTTCTTGTAAATCCTCTAACTCTTTTACGGAAAACTGAACCACTGAATAATTGAGGTTGCGGATATCTTTTATACTGTTTGCTCTAGAACGCGTCAATATCTCCCGCGTTGTTGAAATTACATCATCAACCATTTGACCAAAAACGCGTCTTAAAGCCTCATGTCGACGTCGGTGGGGATCTATTCCTTTATGAATAGAGTCAACGAGTGCATAAGCCGGGCCAACGATTGGAAGCTCAGCCACCTGATCATCTGTGAATAGTTCTGCGCGAAGCCCATCATGCAAATCATGATTGTTATAGGCAATATCATCCGAAATTGCTGCAACCTGGGCTTCTGTACTTGCAAATGTTTGTAACTCTAGGTCGTGTACCTGATTGTATTCGTCCAAAGCAGGCGGGTATGGCAATTTTACCGGTCCATTGTGTTTAGCAATTCCCTCAAGACAATCCCATGTGAGGTTAAGTCCATCAAAATCCGCGTAATGACGTTCTAAGGATGTAACTATTCTTAAAGCTTGGGCATTATGGTCAAAACCGCCAAAGGGTTCCATTAGCTCATTAAGGGTATCCTCCCCTGTATGCCCAAAAGGAGTATGACCTAGGTCATGGGCCAAAGATACAGATTCTGATAACTCTTGGTTTAAACCCAAAACGCCTGAAATGGTACGAGCCACTTGTGCAACCTCGATAGAATGGGTCAATCGGGTTCTAAAATAATCACCTTCATGCTCTACAAAGACTTGGGTTTTATGTTTTAATCGCCGAAACGCACTGGAATGTATAATTCTGTCCCTATCACGCTGGTAACAAGTTCGGATTTCAGATTCAGTTTCAAAAAAAAGTCGTCCCCTGCATAAATTTGGGTTGGCTGCGAAATTTGAATACATACTCACTACCTTGCCGTTTATACACCTGTTCTTTATACATCCTTCATAGTCCGTTGTCATGTGAGAGAGTAGTATGCTTAATCTGCCACCCAAAGTAACAAATCGAGCCTTTGAGCGCCTGGCAGAGATTGGGGCACAAGCTAAGGGTAAGGCGTTGAGAGTGGCCGTTGAAGGCGGTGGATGTTCTGGCTTTCAATATGAAATAGATCTTGATGATGCTAAGCCGGATGATTTAATTATATCTGGCAACGGTGAAAGCGTTGTAATAGATAGTATATCTCTTCCATTTCTAAGTTCAGCTGTGATTGATTTTAGCGAGGAATTAATTGGCGCAAGGTTTGTTATTGATAATCCCAACGCGTCTTCAAGTTGTGGGTGTGGCGTTTCTTTTTCCATGTAAAAACAAAAAGTTACTTAAGCTCCAGTTGGTTATTTCTAAAGCTTATAGTCACCAAAGTTTAGGAAAAAATGTATATAAGAGAGCCATTATGAAAATTGCTACATTCAATATTAACGGTATAAAGGCTCGAATTCAGTCTTTGACTAATTGGCTGAAACAGGCACAGCCTGATGTTGTTCTACTCCAAGAAATCAAATCCATAGATGAGAACTTTCCTCGCGAATGGTTTGAAAGCATGGGCTATCAAGTTGAAACACACGGTCAAAAAAGCTTTAATGGCGTCGCTATATTATCAAAGCTTCCTCTAGAAGATGTAGTACGAGGGCTACCCGGGGACATCAATGACTTACAGGCTCGGTGGATCGAGGCTACCGTAATCGGAAAGAAAGCCGTACGAGTATGTGGGTTATATCTTCCAAATGGAAATCCAGTGCCAGGACCAAAGTATGAGTATAAATTACAATGGATGCAACGTCTTCAAAACCGTGCAGAAGAATTAATAAAATCTGAAGAAATAGCGTTGATGGCTGGAGATTATAATATAATTCCACAGCGTGAAGACGCAGCAAACCCCGATGATTGGACCACTGACGCCGCACATTTGCCGCAATCGCGCGCGTCCTACCGCAAGGTTATTAATCTGGGTTTCACAGAAGCTTTCAGAATTAAAAATTATGACGCTGGACACTATTCATTCTGGGATTATCAAGCAGGAAGTTGGCAGCGAGATAACGGTATTAGGATTGATCATTTTCTTCTCACCCCTCAGTGTGCAGACCTATTAAATGATATTAAAATAGACAGCTTTGTTCGGGGTGGTGAGAAACCCTCTGACCATGTTCCAGTATGGTTAGAGTTAGAAGCTTAAAAAACTGATCTAATCTTCACGATGAACTTTTTCTCGCCTTTCGTGACGCTCCTGTGCCTCTAAACTCATGGTGGCAATGGGACGGGCGTCTAACCGCCGCAAAGAAATTGGTTCACCAGTCTCCTCACAATAGCCAAATTCGCCCTCTTCAATACGCCTTAAAGCAGATTCAATTTTCGCAACTAATTTTCGTTGCCGGTCACGTGTGCGAAGCTCAAGTGCGCGATCAGTTTCTTCACTGGCACGATCAGAGATATCAGGTATTGAGCGGGTACTGTCTTGCAAAGATTCAATTGTGTCTTTGCTGTCAGACACTAAATCGCTCTTCCATGATGTCAATTTTTGGCGAAAATATTCAACCTGTATTTTATTCATGAAGGGCTCGTCGTCCGAGGGAAAATAATCACTTGGAACTAATACCTCAGACTTCATTTAAATCACCTTGTAATTAAACATAATAGCAACTGCCCAAAACAGCGGTTTGAGCGCCACTTACCCAAGCTTGGAGCATTTGTCACGTAGAAAACAGTAATTTGATCATCTCATTTTGCGTGTTATGGACAGCACAAAATCAGAAAGGCGTTGAAAGTGAAATTTACATCCACTGAGACCTATATTGCTGCAGACGACTTAGCTGTTGCAGTAAACGCAGCAGTCACCCTTGAACGCCCTTTATTAGTAAAAGGTGAGCCCGGTACGGGCAAAACTGAACTAGCGCGTCAGGTGGCCACATCATTAGGAATGGAAATTATTGAATGGAACATAAAATCTACTACCCGCGCTCAACAGGGTCTTTATGAATACGACGCGGTAAGCCGATTGCGAGACAGCCAGTTGGGTGACGAACGTGTCCATGAGGTCGCGCATTATATCAGAAAGGGAAAGTTGTGGCAGGCCTTCTCAAGCAATAAAAAAGTTGTGTTACTGATTGATGAGATAGATAAAGCTGACATCGAGTTTCCGAATGACTTATTGCAAGAATTAGATCGTATGACTTTTCACGTCTACGAAACTGGAGCTACCATTGAGGCTAGGCATAGGCCCGTTGTGATAATAACGTCCAATAACGAAAAAGAACTACCAGATGCTTTCTTGCGCCGCTGCTTTTTTCACTACATAAGCTTTCCAGAACCAGATATTCTTCGACAAATCATCGAGGTTCATCATCCAAACCTCAAACCGCAGCTTCTTGAAACTGCTCTTACTCAGTTTTTTGAAATAAGGGACACTCCTGGCCTAAAGAAAAAACCATCCACAAGTGAAGTTCTAGATTGGCTTAAACTAATTCTCGCTGAAGATCTTAAGCCTGAAGATCTCAGAAGAGATGGAATAAACGCGTTACCTCGTCTACATGGGGCACTATTGAAAAATGAACAAGACGTCCATTTGTTTGAACGCCTCGCTTTTATGTCTAAAAGTAATAGATAAAGTGAAAGATTTAAACTTTAAGGTTCAAATCAAGAATCCAACCTATAAAAACAAATACCTTATGATGAACAAAACGTATTTTTACATCGTTAAATACTAAAAGGATCGGACACTAAATGACATATATTGGCCTTTTAACGGGTGCGCTGTTTGGTATATTTTTAGCAAGACGTAGAAAAGGTAAAATTTTGGATGTTTTACATTACGCCGCAACTTGCGCCATTATAGGGGGCCTACTAGCATTGATTGGAAATGTAATTATCCTTCGACTAGGTTGACCTCTAATGTTTCTACCATTTTTTAATAATTTAAGAGATCACAGAGTTCCAGTTTCTCTAAGAGAGTTCTTGACTTTCTTGGAAGGAATGCAACTAGGGTTGGCTACTTATGATATTGATCATTTTTATTTATTAAGTCGGACTATTCTGGTTAAAGACGAGCGAAATTTGGATAAGTTTGACCAAGCATTTTCAACTACTTTTCAGGGCATTGAATCTATCAATAGCGAAGACCTACTTACTCAAGTTGAATTGCCTGAAGAATGGCTACGTAAACTAGCAGAAAAGACACTGTCAGACGCTGACAAGGCTGAGATAGAGGCGTTAGGCGGCTTTGATCAGTTGATGGAAACTCTTCGAAAAAGGCTGGAAGAGCAAAAAGCTAGGCATCAAGGCGGTAGTAAGTGGGTTGGTACAGCTGGCACCTCCCCTTTTGGAGCCTACGGATATAATCCTGAAGGAATACGGATTGGACAAAATGAAAGCCGCCATCAAAGAGCTGTCAAAGTTTGGGATAAACGAAATTTTAAAAACCTTGATGGTGATGTTGAACTTGGAACCCGAAATATTAAGGTAGCACTTAAACGTCTGCGAAAGTGGGCCAGAGATGGTGCGCAAGATGAGCTAGACTTAGACAATACTATCCGCAAAACTGCTGAAAATGGCTATCTTGACGTTCAGACTCGTCCGGAACGACGTAATGCTGTGAAAGTTATCTTACTTTTGGATATAGGGGGTTCGATGGACCCCCATATAAAACTGGTCGAAGAGCTGTTTTCCGCAGCCAGATCAGAATTCAAAAACTTAGAAAGCTATTATTTTCACAACTGTCTTTATGAGGGTGTGTGGCAGGAAAATGAACGTCGTTGGAACAAACAAATTCCAACAGATGAAGTATTTCGTACATATGGACCTGATTACAAATGCATTTTTGTAGGCGATGCATCAATGTCACCTTATGAAATTGCCTACGCCGGTGGCGCAAACGAGCACTGGAATCCAATACCAGGGCATGAATGGCTAACAAGGGCAAAAAACCAGTGGAAAAACTCTTTATGGTTAAATCCAATTCCGGAAAAATACTGGCCTTACACACAGTCCATCGGCATGATAAAAACTATTTTCGAAAACCGCATGGTCCCAATGACGCTGGATGGAATCTCCAATGGCATGAAATTACTGACATAAAATAATTATTGAGCATCATTATTAAAATAAACTAAAGTGTATGTTATCTATCGTTAAATTAGAAATAGCTCCTAAAAATAGCATTTAGGAAAAAAACTACCCAGGGAAAACCCATGTTGCATCCATGCATTTTTTGATACCAATAGGTTTTGCAGTAATTATTGGTCTTTTTACCTTTTTTATATCAGCAAATAAAACTAAAAAAAACCTTGCCGCCCATTCCAAACCACTTCAAATTCCTGAGCTTAAAAGCGTAATTCAGACTTTGGCGGAGGCACTGGATCTAAACCATCTACGGGTGCATATTTACAACATAGAACCTGTTAATGGTTTAGCTGCTCCTGATGGCCAAATCTACATCACTCAAGGCTTTTTATCCAAATTTAGTAGAGGGGATGTGAGCGCTGAAGAAATAGCTTCAGTTATAGCTCATGAATTAGGACATGTAGCTCTTGGTCATTCTCGACGACGTATGATCGACTTTTCTGGCCAGAACGCTTTGCGTACGGCACTATCTATAACGTTAAACAGGTTTATTCCTTTCATTGGGCCTTGGTTGGCAAACTTTGCAATTACTCTAATCGCAGCTCGCATGTCCAGAAAAGATGAATTTGAAGCAGATTCCTATGCAACAGCATTGATGCTTAAATCTGGCTTAGGCATAGCTCCCCAAAAAAGTCTTTTACAAAAATTAAAAAATCTAACAGGCGACAATGAAGAAATACCAGTATGGTTTAAAAGCCATCCAAAAGTTAATGAACGAATTAAGGCAATTGAACTTAATGAAAAAAAATGGACGGGGTACGTGTCATAGCCTGTTGAACAACCGACCGAACTGTGGCAACCAAGCTTTTTTCCAGATTTCAGTCATGCTCATCTCAGCGTTAGAATCCCTAACCCGAGCCAAAATTGGTTTAAGTATCATTGGTATATTATCTGTATTATTCTTAAATAGATTACGCAAAAACTCATCAGGATCCATTATTTTTATACCATAGATCTGTACTTCAGAAATTGGAAAATCTTTTTTATTAAATGTTATTATAGAACTGGCACTTTGCTCCACAGCAAGCCCCAATACATGAATGTCATTAGGATCTGGCAACCAAAACTGGGCCAGAGTGGAAGCTTCTGGCCTAATGGCCCCTGCGTGTATTTTACGAAACTGTGTAATCGCAACGTCAGCCTCAAGCCGATGTAACGGAGTTTTAGAAGCCCGGCTCCACTCAGTTAAAATTCTTGACGATACAATATAATCAACATTCTCTACTAGCACGCAGGCAAGAAGTACTTCACGTAAAAAGCTCGGTACCAAAACGCAGGTATCAAAGACAACCCGCACTGCTAAATTCTAAACACAAGAGTTTTCAAGTAGCTGGTTTCTGCAAGAGCAGTATGGAGAGGATGATCTGAACTGGCACCCCCTGTAAAAATCAGCTGTGCCTGCCTACCCGCACGGCCTATTCCCCTAATACATGAATTTCTAAACCTTTCTAAGTCTACTGCATGTGAGCAAGAGCATAACACCAGGTAGCCACCCTCGCTCACTAGAGGACATGCCAAGCGCGCCACGCGTTCATAAGCGCGCAAGCCTGCCTCCCGGGAAGACTTTTGTGGAGCGAAGGCCGGTGGATCACAGACCACAACGTCAAAAATTTTACTCTCAGCAGCTAGTCCAATCATAGCGTCAAACGCATCTGCCTTAATTGTTTTAAAAGTTGTATTAGGGTGTGTTGCTGCAGCTCCCTTGACAGCCAGAGCCAACGCTGGTCCAGAACCGTCAACGCAGGTTACCTCAGCTGCGCCGCCGGCCATAGCCGCAAGCCCAAAACCACCTACATGAGAAAAAACATCTAAAACCTTTTGATTTTGTGCAAGATTTTTTACAAAAGCTTGATTTACCCGTTGATCATAAAACAAACCTGTTTTTTGACCCTCAACAACGTCAGCAAAGTATATCGCACCATTCATTGGAACTTGAATTGGTTCAGTTGGCATCTCACCTAAAACAGCAGTCCGGGTTTCAGGCAAACCTTCCAAGACACGGGATCGGCCAGTTCCATTTATTATAATAGTATCAGGCGAAATCACTTTTTTTAGCCCGTCTACTAGCTCTGGTAGAAACCTATCTGCCCATGCAGCATTCGGTTGAACAACTAATAAGTCAGAAAAGCGATCAATTATCAATCCAGGTAAATTGTCTGCCTCAGCATGTATAAGTCTATAATAAGGTTGGGAAAAGAGGGTTTTGCGTAGGGTCAATGCTGAAGAAATAAGTTTAGAAAACCATTCAGAATCAATGGTCATATTCACATCTGACGACAACTTACGTCCGAAAATTTTAGAATTGGGATTAACTGCAAAAAGGCCCAGTTCATTTTTTGAATGATCATGCAGTATGGCTAGACTACCAGATTGTAGTGCTTTGGTTCTCCTGTCCATAACGATCTCATTGTTATAGACCCAAGGGAATCCATGCCGAATACGCTGCGGGTTGGCTTTAGGTTTTAGCCGTATCACTGGAAGTTCAATATGCATTTCGGCTCCCTGTTTAGTTTTAACTGGCCTAAATCAGCTAAAGTTTGGCGGCAAGAGCCGACTGGCCGCGTTAAACATAAAATACAAAAACAAAACTCTCCTGTTCGTATTTTTTAATTAGGTATTAGCTGCATAGCCTCAAAATATAAAATATTCTGCTGAAAATTATTCAGAAAGCCCATCTCGCCTCTGGCCTTGTTCTGTAACACGTCCAGCACGACCCCCGCGGCGCCTATTTTTGGGCGACGGCTTAAGCGCCATTTTTAGCACAGAAGTCATTGGATGATTGGGCAAACTAGTTCCATAGTATGAAATACAAAATTTAATATGTTCTGCTGGGTCAGCTGAAACCGGCACCTGAATAGCCCAGTCAAAAAAAATTGTTTTACACTCTGGGAGGGTGATACCCTCTATTAAATAACTTTCTCTTATCAACCCTTTTGGGTCAGCATCATTTATCAACATCATTTGTTCCTTTTGTATTCGTCAACACGGAGTCAATAATTTTAATGCATTGCAATCGGTAGCTAAAAAGGACTTGCTCTAAATCTATGTCTCGATCAAGTTCAACGATTTGGTGCACACGCTCCCGCGCACCTAAAACAAGTTCACTCCGGTTCAAGTCTTGCCCACACATAAGCACATTCAGTAGGCGCATATGAGAATAAAATTCAAATATTTCAACTAATTTATTAATCTGCACTGGGTCAAAAAAAGTAACTTTCACTCCACTGTATAACTGCGAGACTGTATCAAACTCATAACAACCTCCAGCTAATGCGATACCCTGAGCTAAAAGTTCAATATCTTGCAAGCCACCGGGTCCACGCTTTATGTCCCAAAGGTGTATTTGAGGTTTGGAGCCTTCCAGCCTTTTACGCATATCTTTAATAGCTTTACGGATATAAACCCAATTAGCTTTATCAGTTAATATTTTTTGCCGCATTTTTTCAATTTTAATACAAAAGCTTTTTTCCCCAGTGATGGTCCGTCCAATGGTTAGGGCTAAATGCTCCCATGTCCAAGCTTCAT
>CAJWTH010000012.1 GCA_913047725.1 uncultured Planktomarina sp. | reverse complement strand
CGCTAATGAAGCTCGACCTGGCCGCCGGTGTTGACGTACAAATCTCAGTATAGGGAGCAAAATCAGATGCGCTCTGGAGTAATTGCAAAAAAAATGGGGATGACCCGTCTGTTCATGGAAGATGGTAATCAAATTCCTGTGACCGTTTTATCTTTAGACGGTTTACAGGTTGTTGCGCAGCGAACAGCTGATGCAGACGGTTACACAGCTGTACAGCTGGGAGCTGGTTCAGCAAAAGCAAAGCGAACAAGTCAAGCAATGCGCGGGCACTTTTCAAAATCCAACGTTGCGCCAAAGCGCAAAGTTGCTGAATTTCGAGTGTCTGCTGAAAATTTAATAGATGTAGGTGCTGAAATTTCAGCAGAACATTTCCTTGAAGGTCAAAAAGTTGATGTGTCAGGTACGTCAATAGGTAAAGGTTTCCAAGGTGCCATGAAGCGTTGGAACTTTAGTGGTTTAAGGGCAACGCACGGTGTCTCTATTAGCCACCGTTCACATGGTTCAACTGGTCAGTGTCAAGACCCCGGTAAAGTCTTTAAGGGTAAAAAAATGGCTGGCCACATGGGTGCTGCTAAGGTTACCACACAAAACTTAGAGGTTATCCGTACAGATGTTGATCGAGGCCTAATCATGATCAAGGGCGCCGTTCCAGGCTCCAAGGGTGGATGGGTTACCGTTAAAGACGCCGTTAAGAAGAAGTTGCCAGATGGAGTTCCTTTTCCTGCGGCTATTAAATCCATGGCTAAAAAGGTAGATACTACTGTGGCCGAAGCTCCTGCGGTTGAAGCTCCTGTGGCAGAAACCCCTGTGGAAGGTGGTGAAGCATGAAGCTAAATGTAATTAAACTAGACGGAGGCAAGGCTGGTTCAATCGATCTAGACGACGCCCTTTTTGGTCTAGATCCTCGTGCTGACATACTCCACCGTGTCGTGCGTTGGCAGCGTAATAATGCCCAAGCAGGCACGCACAAGGTAAAAACGAGGTCTGAAGTTAACTATTCTACAAAGAAAATATACCGTCAGAAAGGTACTGGTGGCGCGCGACACGGTGCTAGGTCAGCACCAATTTTTCGCGGTGGTGGGGTTTATAAAGGCCCGACACCACGAAGCCACGGACATGAACTACCCAAGAAGGTAAGGACCTTAGGTCTTAAGCATGCGCTGTCGGCGAAAGCAAAAGCTGGTGAGTTGGTTGTAATTGACGCAGCGGTATCTGATGGAAAAACAGGCTTATTGGCAAAAACGATTGCAAATTTGGGCTGGAAGCGTGCTTTAATTATTGATGGGGCTGCTGTGAACGAACATTTTGCTCAGGCAGCACGAAATATTGAAGGCCTGGATATTTTGCCAACTATGGGTGCTAATGTTTACGATATTTTAAAACGTGACACATTAGTAATCACGAAAGCGGGCGTTGAAGCTTTGGAGGCTCGTTTGAAATGAGTGTAAAACCTGAACATTACGATGTAATAAGAAAGCCGATTGTGACGGAAAAAACGACTTTGGCCTCTGAAACGGGAGCTGTGGTGTTTGAAGTCGCTATTGATAGCAACAAACCTAGCATCAAGGAAGCGGTAGAAAGCTTGTTTGGAGTTAAAGTTAAAGCAGTTAATACAACTATCACGAAGGGGAAAGCAAAGCGTTTTCGTGGGATGCTGGGAAAACGGAAAGACGTTAAAAAGGCATATGTTACTCTTGAAGAAGGTAATACGATTGACGTTTCAACTGGCCTTTAATACTAGGGCCTAATCTTTGATTTGTCTCAAATTTTTGGGGCTAATTAATCATATAGGTGGCGTTACGAGCCACCTTTACACTGGGGACCTTTGGGGCCCTACACACCGGCGGTCTTATTGAGACACGCTAAGCAAACGGAAGACAGAAAGCATGGCACTAAAGTCGTATAAACCGACAACGCCAGGCCAGCGCGGGCTGGTACTGATCGACCGTTCGGAGCTTTGGAAGGGTCGCCCAGTTAAATCTCTCACAGAGGGTTTGACTAAGTCGGGCGGTCGGAACAATACCGGACGGATCACGTCGCGTCGTCGTGGAGGTGGGGCCAAGCGCCTTTACCGTGTGGTTGATTTCAAACGGAATAAGTTTGATGTTTCCGCAACAGTGGAACGTATTGAATATGACCCAAATAGGACTGCGTTTATAGCGCTCATTAAATATGATGATGGTGAGCAGGCTTACATTTTGGCACCGCAGCGTTTAGCGGTAGGCGACAAAGTAGTTGCAGCCACTAAAGCAGATATAAAGCCTGGAAATGCGATGCCCTTTTCTGGCATGCCTATTGGTACTATTATACACAACATTGAGTTGAAGGCAGGTAAGGGCGGCCAAATTGCGCGTGCTGCTGGAACTTATGCTCAATTTGTTGGAAGAGATGGTGGATACGCTCAGATCCGGTTATCATCGGGCGAGTTGCGATTAGTTCGCCAGGAGTGTTTAGCAACCATTGGCGCAGTATCTAATCCAGACAACTCAAACCAAAACTTTGGTAAAGCTGGTAGAATGCGCCACAAGGGCGTCCGTCCATCCGTTCGTGGTGTCGTTATGAACCCAGTTGATCACCCACATGGTGGTGGTGAAGGTCGAACATCTGGTGGCCGTCACCCAGTGTCTCCTTGGGGTAAGCCGACCAAAGGTGCCCGTACTAGAAACAAAAACAAAGCGTCACAGAAGCTTATTATTCGCTCGCGTCACGCCAAAAAGAAGGGGCGCTAATAGATGTCTCGTTCCGTATGGAAAGGTCCTTTTGTGGACGCTTATGTGCTTAAGAAAGCTGAAGCGGCAAGTGAAAGTGATCGTAATAGTGTTATAAAAATCTGGTCACGACGTTCGACAATTTTGCCGCAATTTGTGGGTTTGACCTTCGGTGTTTACAATGGACGGAAACATATTCCAGTTAATGTAACAGAAGAAATGATTGGCCAAAAGTTTGGTGAGTATTCGCCAACACGGACCTATCACGGTCATGCGGCTGATAAAAAAGCGAAGCGGAAATAAGCCATGAGTAAGGATAAAAATCCCCGCCGCGTGGCTGATAACGAAGCAATGGCGAAAACTCGTATGCTTCGGACATCTTCTCAAAAGCTTAATTTGGTCGCGCAAATGATACGTGGAAAAAAAGTTGGGAAGGCTATGACTGACTTGACATTTTCCAAGAAAAGAATTGCAGATGACGTAAAGAAGTGTCTCCAGTCTGCAGTTGCTAATGCCGAAAATAATCACAACTTAGACGTTGATGAGCTTGTTGTAGCAGAGGCCTATGTTGGTAAAAATTTGACTATGAAGCGTGGTAGGCCAAGAGCCCGTGGTCGTTTTGGTAAGATTTTAAAGCCATTTTCTGAACTTACCATTTTGGTTCGTCAGGTTGAGGAGCAAACGTAATGGGAAATAAAAGTAATCCGATCGGTATGCGTCTTCAGGTAAACCGAACATGGGATAGTCGCTGGTATGCAGATACTAAAGATTATGGTGACTTGCTCATGGAAGATCTCAGGATACGCGATTTTGTTGGTGAAGAGTGTAAGCAAGCTGGTATCAGCCGTGTAATTATTGAACGTCCACACAAAAAGTGTCGTGTAACAATTCATACGGCTCGGCCCGGTGTCATTATTGGTAAAAAAGGCGCAGACATTGAAGGTTTGCGCAAAAAAATTGCTAACATGACTGAGAGCGAACTACATTTAAATATTGTTGAAGTTCGAAAGCCTGAACTTGACGCCGCCCTTGTTGGCGAAAGTATTGCGCAGCAATTGGAGCGTCGCGTATCCTTTCGGCGTGCGATGAAACGAGCCGTTCAAAATGCAATGCGCATGGGGGCCCTAGGTATTCGTGTTAATGTTGCAGGCCGTTTGGGTGGTGCTGAAATTGCCAGAACGGAATGGTATCGTGAAGGTCGCGTTCCCTTACACACACTCAGAGCAGATATTGATTATGCACATGCCGAAGGTGTAACTGCCTACGGAATTATTGGCATCAAAGTTTGGATTTTTAAGGGTGAGATAATGGAGCATGATCCAGCAGCGCGAGATCGAAAAGCTCAAGAACTACAAGATGGCCCTACACCTCGCGGTGCGGGTGGCAATCGCCGTAACGATCGCTAAGGAGAAAAAAAATGCTTCAACCAAAGCGTTCCAAATTTCGTAAGATGCATAAAGGCCGGATCCACGGAGAGGCTAAGGGTGGGAGTACTCTGAACTTTGGATCGTTTGGTCTAAAAGCTACTCAGCCGGAACGGATTACAGCCCGACAAATTGAGGCTGCTCGTAGGGCTATGACGCGCCATATGAAACGTCAAGGTCGTGTGTGGATAAGGATTTTTCCAGATCTTCCGGTTACTTCGAAGCCAACAGAGGTTCGTATGGGTAAAGGTAAAGGCTCGGTCGACTTTTGGTCTGCTAAAGTTAAGCCAGGTCGAGTAATGTTTGAAATAGATGGTGTTTCAGATGACGTTGCCCGTGAGGCTCTGCGACTTGCGGCAATGAAACTACCTATTAAATCACGTGTTGTGGTGCGTGAGGATTGGTAATTTAAGATAGACTTACAGTACTTCTTTTGATTTCTCTGTTGCCCTGGCAGCAGAGAAATTTTTAGTTCCAGCTATAGTTAAAGCTAATGCTGATCCGGTCTTCATCGGCCATATTCATTGGGACTTCGTGGCGAAGCCAACTTTCCCAGAGCATCACGTCACCAACCTTCGGCCAAGCATAAAAAAAGTTACTCATTTCCTCGCGTGCTTCCTTCATCCGCGGCGGAGCGGCCATCATCATGCCTAGACGAGGATCTTCAAATTTTAATGGGCTGGTGCCATTTGGCATTGCCACGTATGTGGTTCCACTTATTATTGAATGCGGATGGATGTGAGCAGTGTGGATGCCTCCGAAGGGCAGTATGTTGATCCATAGGCTGTCTAGTTGAATTTTTTTTTCGCCTAAATCAAATTCTAGATCTTTAGAAAAGTTAGTCACATGAGTATCAAGTTCCGTAACGATTTCTTTGAAAATTGGGAATCGCCACTCTAGATCATTAAGCGAGGCGTAACTGGTGTAACCAGGAAAATCATTTTTCTCACACCAGACTTGGCCAGCCTCATCGTCTTCGGCGATCATTAGGCATGATTTCTCAAGTTCCAAAGTATTGATGGTATCGGACGATTTTGATAACCTATCGTGGTATATCCGGGTCGCAAAGAGACTTCTTATCTTAGACATTTCTTGTTCATAAACCAACAGTTAGGTTAAAGCGAGTAAGATTATTTTAATAATGGCCTGCCAGACTTGTTAAATAATGTAGCCGTTGATTGAAAAGAATAAAACTAATTAGTAAATAAACTTGGTAGGGGTTGCTAAGATGTGGTTTCCAATCTACACGACGCGTCTAGACCGAGCTCCACCGGAATCAGGGTAACCATAATCGAGCCCACCGGTGATGTTGAAAGGATACGGCAATGAATGCCAATGAACTTCGGGAAAAATCCCCGGATCAGCTGCGAGATGAATTAGTTTCCTTGAAAAAGGAAGCTTTCAACCTGCGTTTTCAGCAAGCAACTGGACAAATTGAGAATACAGCACGTATGAGACAGGTCAGGCGCGGCGTGGCGCGGGTTAACACAATTTTAAACCAAAAAGCGGCCGCCGCTGCAGGCGAGGAGTAAGACCTATGCCAAAACGAATACTATCTGGCGTGATTACGTCAAACCAAAACGCCCAAACGGTCACTGTCTCAGTAGAGCGGCGCTTCAAGCACCCTCTCCTACAAAAAACAGTGCGTAAGTCGAAAAAATATAGGGCTCACGACGAGCAGAACGCGTTCAATGTAGGGGATCTTGTTCGGATTCAGGAGTGTGCGCCAAAGTCGAAAACTAAACGCTGGGAAGTTATTGCAGAATAACGTCTCAGATTAAACGAAACCCTGGGGATAACGCAGTATTGCACCCCAAAGGTCGGGAGTAAGTAAATGATCCAGATGCAGACAAATCTTGATGTAGCTGATAATAGCGGCGCACGCCGTGTTCAGTGTATCAAGGTGCTTGGTGGGTCCAAGCGTAAGTACGCATCCGTAGGTGACGTTATTGTTGTCTCTGTAAAAGAGGCCATTCCACGCGGTCGTGTAAAAAAAGGTGATGTACGAAGGGCAGTTGTCGTCCGTACCGCTAAAGAGGTTCGTCGTGAAGATGGAACAGCAATTCGATTTGATCGAAATGCTGCAGTGATCCTTAGTAATACGAATGAGCCAGTTGGTACCCGTATCTTTGGGCCAGTCGTGCGCGAGTTACGGAACAAAAACTTCATGAAGATTATTTCACTTGCACCGGAGGTGCTGTGAGATGGCTGCAAAACTAAAAAAAGGTGACAAGGTAGTAGTTTTGTCTGGAAAGGATAAGGGAAAACAGGGAGAAATATCTTCTGTGAACCCATCCGCAGGTAAAGCTGTTATAGACGGCGTAAATATGGCTATCCGCCATACAAAACAATCCCAATCTGATCAGGGTGGTCGCATACCAGTGGCGATGCCGATACAGCTGTCGAACTTGGCGTTGGTCGATAGTAAGGGTAAGGCGACTCGCGTTGGTTTTCGTGACGAGGAAGGTAAAAAAGTACGATATGCTAAATCAACGGGGGAGACAGTATAATGTTAGATACGGAAACTTATACCCCACGTTTGAAAGCTCTGTACGCAGCCGAGATAAAGTCCTTAATGAAAGAGGAATTTGGTTATAAAAATGACATGATGATCCCTCGTTTAGACAAAGTGGTTTTAAACATGGGCGTTGGTGAAGCAACCAAAGATACAAAAAAAGTTAAGCATGCTCAAGAAGCTCTGACGCTTATTGCGGGGCAAAAGGCTGTGGTGACTAAGGCTAAGAACTCTATAGCGGGTTTTAGAGTTCGCGAAGACATGCCTTTGGGCACTAAAGTAACCTTGCGTGGAGATCGTATGTACGAGTTTATGGATCGTTTGACCACGATAGCGTTACCTCGTGTGAGAGATTTTCGTGGTGTTAAAACTTCATCGTTCGATGGTCGTGGTAACTACGCCATGGGCCTAAAAGAACACATCGTCTTCCCAGAAATCGACTTTGACACCGTTGTTGATATGCTGGGCATGGACATCATTATCTGCACTGATGCAAAATCAGATGCTGAAGCCAAAGCGCTGTTGAAGCATTTCAACATGCCTTTCAACAATTAAGGATCTGCGATATGGCTAAAAAATCAATGATTGCTCGCGAAGTGAAGCGTCAAAAATTAGTGGATAAGTACGCAGTTAAGCGTGCTGAACTTAAGGGCATCGCTCGCGATGTATCCCTCCCGATGGAAGAACGGTTCAAAGCCCAGCTTAAGTTGGCAAAATTACCGCGAAATTCATCTGCAACACGACTGCATAACCGTTGTCAGCTCACTGGGCGCCCGCACGCTTACTACCGTAAGCTGAAGGTTAGCAGGATTGCGCTGCGGGAGCTTGGCACAGCAGGCCAAATTCCCGGTATGGTTAAGTCAAGTTGGTGAGGAGTTTAAAAAAATGAACGATCCTATTGGTGACATGCTAACCCGAATTCGCAACGCTTCTTTGCGTGGTAAATCAACAGTGGAAACACCAGCGTCAAAGCTGCGTGCGTGGGTGTTGGATGTACTTGCTGACGAAGGCTATATTCGCGGCTACGAAAGCATGACTGGTAAAGATGGCCACCCGGCTATTGAAATCAGCTTAAAATACTACGATGGCACGCCCGTCATACGCGAAGTTAAACGCGTTTCAAAACCTGGCCGACGTGTATATTTAGGTATGAAAGACATTCCTACTGTCCGTCAGGGCTTGGGTGTGTCGATTGTCTCCACCTCAATGGGTGTGATGTCGGATGCAAGCGCACGAGCCAAAAATATTGGTGGCGAAGTGCTCTGCACGGTCTTCTAGGGAGTAAGGTATGTCTCGTATTGGTAAAAAACCGGTCGGACTGCCCTCAGGTGTCACGGCATCTGTATCTGGTCAGACGATTGAAGTTAAGGGTCCAAAAGCGACCCGTAGTTTCACCGCCGCTGATGATGTAACAATCACAGTAGTCGAAAATAACGTATCTGTTGAGCCGCGTGGTAAATCCAAGCGGGCGCGTCAGCAGTGGGGGATGAGCCGTACCATGATTGCAAACATGGTAACTGGTGTCTCTACGGGTTTCAAAAAAGAGCTAGAGATCAACGGCGTGGGTTACAGAGCGCAAGTTCAGGGCAACGTGCTGAAACTGTCTCTCGGCTACAGTCACGACGTAAATTTTGATATTCCTTCAGGTGTAACAGTAACGGCTGCCAAGCCAACTGAAATTTCAGTTGAAGGAACTGATGAACAACTTGTTGGTCAGGTTGCGGCAAACATTCGTGAATGGCGCAAACCAGAGCCTTATAAAGGCAAAGGTATCAAATACAAAGATGAGTATATCTTCCGTAAAGAAGGTAAGAAAAAGTAGGGACCCAGGAAATGGCAAACAGCAAAAGAGCATTGTTTCTAAAGCGCCGCCTGCGCGTTCGAAACAAATTACAGAAAATAAATACTGGAAAGCCTCGACTTTCAGTACACCGATCGTCGAAGAACATTTCTGTTCAAGTGATTGATGATTTGCAAGGAATTACACTGGCATCAGCTTCCACGCTTGAGAAAGACTTGGGCGTACTGGGGAAAAATAATGTGGATGCAGCTACAAAAATTGGCTCTGCGATAGCAGAAAGAGCGAAAAAAGTGGGTGTTGTGGAAGTGTTATTTGACCGAGGTGGTCGTCTATTTCATGGCAAAGTGAAAGCTCTGGCTGATGCTGCCCGTGAAGGTGGTTTGAAGTTTTAAAAAAAATTGGTGTAGGGGGCATACAAGCCTACCTCGATGATGCCGCAAATGAAGTTGACGGACATCGCTATTAAACAGGGTGTAAATTGCCCAAAGCCTAGGAGGCCAAAATGGCTGAAAGAAACAACCAACGTGGAAATCGTCGTGACCGCGAAGAAACTCCAGAATTTGCGGACCGTTTAGTTGCTATCAACCGGGTCTCCAAAACGGTAAAAGGTGGTAAGCGTTTTGGCTTTGCAGCTTTAGTCGTAGTGGGTGACCAAAAAGGCCGAGTAGGTTTTGGTAAGGGTAAAGCAAAAGAAGTACCTGAGGCGATCCGGAAGGCTACAGAACAAGCTAAAAGGCAAATCATTCGCGTTCCACTTCGCGAAGGTCGGACATTGCATCATGATATGGAAGGCAGACATGGTGCAGGGAAAGTTGTTATGCGGTCCGCACCGCAAGGAACTGGCATTATCGCTGGTGGACCAATGCGTGCTGTATTCGAAATGCTAGGATTGCAAGATGTAGTAGCCAAATCAATTGGCTCTCAAAACCCTTACAATATGATACGCGCGACAATGAACGGGTTGCAAAAAGAGAGTAGCCCGCGAATGGTAGCTCAACGCCGTGGTAAAAAAGTTGCAGATATTCTTAACAAGGGTACCGCACCGGTTACGGCTGCTGAACCTGCCGAAGCTTGAGGAGCGAAGTAATGGCTAAAACTATAGTTGTAAAACAAATTGGCTCGCCAATCCGCCGTCCAGCAAAGCAGCGTCAGACGCTTATCGGTTTGGGTTTGAATAAGATGCATCGTACTAAAGAGTTGGAAGATACTCCTTCAGTGCGTGGTATGGTAAATAAAATCTCGCATATGGTCGAAATTATAGAAGAAAAAGGATAATATTAGGCCCGGAAATTTAATTATATCTAATATTTAAAATCTGATGCCCTTAAATGGGTGGGCTTTTAGTCCACCGACCTAAATGAGTTTGTGGGGCTTTATATTTGAACCTGATTTAACCGGAACTTAAGACGAGTGGGCGGCAAAAAGTTTGCCGCACAGAATTAATCAAAGCCGAGGTTGGCCCGCTTACGCTTCAGGGGTCACATCCGGCATAGGAGAAGCGAAATGAGACTAAATGAGCTACGCGATAACCCAGGGGCTACCAAAACTAAAAAACGCATTGCGCGTGGGCCAGGGTCTGGGAAGGGTAAAACAGCTGGACGAGGCTTAAAGGGACAGAAATCTCGTTCTGGTGTAGCCATCAAAGGCTATGAAGGCGGACAAATGCCTTTGTACCAGCGTCTTCCAAAAAGAGGCTTTAACAAGCCTAACCGAAAAGCATTTACAGTGGTAAATTTAGGAATTATTCAAAAGTTTATTGATGCTGGAAAGTTAAGTGATGAAATCACTGAAGATAGCCTGATCGCATCGGGATTGGTCCGCCGTAAGCTTGATGGCGTTCGAGTTTTGGCAAAAGGCACTTTTTCATCTAAGGTCAAACTTACAGTAACTGGTATTTCTGGTGCTGCTAAATCAGCTGTTGAGGCTGCCGGTGGTTCAATAGTCCTAATTCCTTCTGTGCCTGAAGTTAAGTAAGTGGTTGCGAGAAGGTATTAAGCTTCTTACATTATGTAAGGTAACAAAGCCCTACCATTAGCGAACCTTGTTGGTGGTGGTCTTGTTTTAAGGAGTTCACTAATGGCATCTGCTGCAGAACAAATGGCTGCTAATATAAGTTGGAGTACGCTTGGAAAGGCAACAGAGCTGCGCCAACGTATATTTTTTACCGTTGGCCTGTTAATTGTTTATCGAATAGGTACTTATATTCCAGTACCCGGTATTGACGCAATTGCGTTGCAGCAATTCATGGATCAGGCGGCTTCAGGTATAGGGGGCGTGCTCTCTATGTTCACTGGTGGCGCACTGGCACGAATGGGCATTTTTGCCCTGGGCATAATGCCATATATATCAGCTTCAATTATTGTTCAGCTTCTTGGTGCCATGTGGGAACCATTAAAGCAGCTTAAGAAAGAAGGGGAGCTTGGCCGAAAAAAAATCAACCAGTATACGCGTTATGGTACGGTGTTGCTGGCTACATTTCAGGCTTATGGGTTGGGTGTAAGCCTGCAAGCTGGAGACTTGGCATCTGATCCTGGATTTTTCTTTATTGCGAGTTGTGTAATTACCTTGGTTGGTGGCACGATGTTTCTAATGTGGTTGGGTGAGCAAATTACGGCAAGAGGTATTGGCAATGGTATATCACTAATAATTTTTGTTGGCATAATAGCAGAGCTACCGGCAGCCTTTGGTCAGTTTTTTACTCAAGGCCGTTCAGGGGCAATTGGTACGGGGACTATGCTGGGCGTTATAGTGATGCTTTTGGCGACCTTGGGCTTTGTTGTATTTATGGAGCGCAGCCTACGTAAGATTCATATTCAATACCCACGACGTCAAGTTGGCATGAAGACTTATGATGGTGGCTCTAGTCATCTACCAATTAAAGTAAATCCCGCTGGTGTAATTCCAGCTATTTTTGCTTCAGCCCTTTTGTTACTTCCAACAACGCTTGCAACTTTTTCAGGTGGCCAGTCAGGTCCTGTGATGTCGACAGTATTAGCGTATTTTGGTCCGGGCCAACCTGCTTACTTGGCATTTTTTACTGCGATGATTGTTTTCTTTACATACTTCTATACCCGGGAAGTTTCTTTTAAAACGGATGAGGTGGCGGACAATTTAAAAAACCAGAATGGGTTTGTCCCAGGAATTCGTCCGGGCGCTAAAACAGCTGAGTATCTCGACTATGTTGTTATAAGGCTTCTTGTGTTGGGCTCTGGATATTTAGCTTTGGTATGCTTAGTACCTGAAATTTTACGCAGCCAATTTGCAATTACAGCTTATTTTGGCGGCACATCTATTTTGATTATTGTGTCCGTTGGTATGGATACAATTCAGCAAGTTCAATCACACTTGCTGGCACATCAGTATGAAGGCTTGCTTGAGAAATCACAGCTTCGTGGGAAACGGCGAGGAAAAAAAGGTGGAGTAACTCGCCGATGAATATAATTTTGCTTGGCCCGCCAGGCGGTGGTAAAGGTACGCAAGCTAAAATCTTAGTTGAGGAGCGTAGCATGCTACAGTTATCAACTGGAGATATGCTTCGAGCGGCAAAAACTTCTGGTACAGAGATGGGAAATAAGGTTGCGGCCGTAATGGATGCGGGTGAATTAGTTACTGATGAAATCGTTATTGGTTTAATCGCAGAGCAATTAGATAAAAATGCCGATGGAGGATTTATTTTTGATGGATTTCCCCGCACTTTAGCACAAGCTGACGCACTAGAAGTTTTGTTACACTCCAAGGGAAAACATCTACATCATGTAATTGAAATGCAGGTCGATGACACGGCGTTAGTTACTCGTATTATATCCCGATCTACCTGTGAATCCTGTGGCGAGGGTTATAATGACATTGCAAAGCCCATTCCGGCTAATGGCAATTGTTCCAAATGCGGTAATAGAGATTTCCAGCGTCGCGCCGATGATAACGAAACAAGTTTTAGGACTAGACTAATGGCTTACTATAAAGAAACTTCGCCTCTGATTGGTTATTATTATGCTAAGGGCCTGCTTAGTTCAGTGGATGGTCTTGCTGAAATCAAAAAGGTCAAAGGGTCGATTTTAAGTGTATTGAGTTAGACCCTTGACGTTCGAAGGAAACCCCCATAACCCACGATATCTGTTAAGAGAGAATCGAGTGAGCTGAAGACGAGTCCAGAGTATCATAATAGTAGGATTTTAAGCTAAAGCTTACGGTCCGTTTCTGTGAAAAAAGGTTCCGGCGTTACGGAACCGCAGTTGAAAAGGAATATGTCGTGGCACGTATAGCCGGCGTAAACATACCGACCCAAAAAAGGGTCCCTATAGCTTTAACTTACATTACTGGAATTGGTATTACATCAGCCAAATTAATTTGTGCAGCTGTAAAAATAGACGAAACCCGTCGTGTGAATGAACTAAGCGATGCAGAAACAATTGCCATTCGCGAGCATATTGATGCAACTTACAGCGTTGAGGGAGACCTGCGACGCGAAGTGACAATGAATATCAAGAGATTAATGGACCTAGGTTGCTACCGCGGGCTCCGCCATCGTCGTAATCTGCCAGTACGTGGTCAACGAACTCACACCAACGCGCGCACGCGTAAGGGTCCGGCGAGAGCAATCGCTGGCAAGAAGAAGTAGGGGCAAATAAATGGCACGTGAGAAAAAAGCGCCAAAGCGCAAAGAACGTAAAAACATTGCCGCAGGAGTGGCGCATGTAAATAGTTCATTTAACAATACAAAGATCCTGATATCTGACGTTCAGGGGAATGCAATTGCGTGGTCATCCTCCGGGACCATGGGGTTTAAAGGCTCGCGCAAGTCTACACCTTATGCGGCTCAAATGGCCGCGGAAGATGTAGGCAAAAAGGCTCAAGATCATGGCGTAAAAACTTTGGAGGTGGAAGTTCAAGGTCCGGGGTCGGGCCGAGAGAGCGCACTACGAGCCTTAGCTACAATAGGTTTTAACATCACATCAATTCGTGATGTTACACCGATGGCGCATAACGGATGTCGTCCGCCAAAGCGCCGCCGCGTATAATTCGATAATTTAAGGGCTTGCGGTTTTCCGTCTACCCTTTGTTAATTTTTTCCCTCGAGCGTTTTTGTTTTAGGACATGGAACAAAGACAAGAATGGAGGACCGCATGATCCATAAGAATTGGGCAGAGCTGATAAAGCCACAGCAACTTGAAGTTAAACATGGAAACGATCCAAGCCGCCAAGCCACGTTAACTGCAGAACCACTTGAGCGTGGTTTTGGTCTGACTCTGGGTAATGCGTTGCGGCGTATACTTATGTCGTCTCTTCAAGGTGCAGCTATTACTAGCGTTCAAATAGACAATGTTTTGCACGAATTTTCAAGCGTAGCTGGTGTTAGAGAAGATGTCACAGATATAATTCTGAACTTGAAAGGTGTTTCGATACGTATGGAAGTCGAAGGTACTAAACGATTGACCGTACAGGCCAAAGGACCGGGTATTGTTACAGCTGGAAACATTGTTGAATCTGCTGATATAGAAGTTCTGAACAAGGAACATGTTTTATGCCATCTTGATGAAGGCGCTGATTTATTCATGGAATTGACCGTCAGCACTGGCAAGGGCTATGTTGCTGCTGAAAAAAATAGACCAGAAGATGCACCGATTGGATTAATACCGATAGACGCTATATTTTCGCCCGTTAAAAAAGTCAGCTATGACGTACAGCCTACCCGAGAAGGGCAGGTTTTAGATTATGATAAGCTGACTATGAAGATAGAAACAGACGGCTCTTTGACACCGGATGATGCATTGGCTTACGCAGCACGGATTTTACAAGACCAACTTTCAATATTTGTTAACTTTGATGAGCCTGAGAGCGCAAATACTGACTCTGAAGATGACGGTCTTGAATTCAATCCGTTGCTATTGAAGAAAGTAGATGAATTAGAGCTTTCGGTGCGTTCAGCGAACTGTCTAAAGAATGATAATATCGTGTATATTGGGGACCTCATTCAAAAGACGGAAGCGGAAATGCTACGCACACCAAACTTTGGCCGTAAATCTTTAAATGAAATTAAAGAGGTGCTGTCAGGAATGGGTCTTCATTTGGGTATGGATGTAGAAGATTGGCCACCTGATAATATTGAGGACTTGGCAAAACGATTGGAAGATAACTTTTAATTATAGGGTGGAACGAAAAAAACCACCTATACGGCTGGGCAATAATGCCCCAATAGGGAGGAGTTCACTCGCATGGGCTCCCAGACAAAGAAAAATGTAAACGGAGAAATAATATGCGCCATGCACGTGGTTACCGCCGCCTGAACCGAACTCATGAACATCGAAAGGCCATGTTTGCAAACATGGCTGGTTCTTTGATTGAACATGAGCAGATTAAGACAACGCTGCCAAAGGCCAAAGAGCTCAAGGCTATAATCGAAAAACTAATTACTTTAGGCAAGCGTGGTGACGACCATGCCCGTCGCCAAGCGATGAGTCGCTTAAAGCAGCACATGTATGTAACGAAGCTATTTGATATTCTTGGTCCGCGCTATGCGGAGCGCCAAGGTGGTTACGTTCGTGTACTAAAAGCAGGTTTTAGGTATGGTGACATGGCGCCTATGGCAATTATTGAATTTATTGATCGTGATGTTGATGCAAAAGGTTCTGCAGATAAAATTCGGTTGGAGTCGGCTGAGTAAGAACACAAATTAAATTTGAAGAAGTTGGATAAGCCTCGGTATTAACCGGGGCTTTTTACTTTGATTATATTAGTAAGGCTTAGTTGTTGATTTGTTCAATTAATTCAAACTCAGGTCTAGAGTTGTTAGATGCCATATATTGAATTGGCAGTTTCAATTTCCCAGCCAATAAATGTAGAATGGTTAGTATGACAGATCTTTTTGATACCTCGGAAGAAACTCCTGTTCAGAACGATGTTTTACGTCCGTTGGCGGATAGGCTTCGGCCACAAAACCTTGCAGAAGTAATTGGGCAACGTCAAATTTTAGGCGCAGACAGGCCTCTATCAACTATGCTAGCCACAAAAACTTTGGGATCGATTATTTTTTGGGGGCCGCCTGGGGTTGGAAAAACCACAATCGCTCGGTTACTCGCTGTGGAGGTGAATTTACACTTTATTCAAATAAGCGCGATCTTTAGTGGGGTAACAGAGTTACGACAAGTGTTTAAGTCCGCAAAAATACGGCGTGAAAATGGACAAGGAACTTTGCTTTTTGTGGATGAAATTCACCGTTTTAATAAAGCTCAACAGGATAGTTTTTTGCCCTTTATGGAAAATGGTACCATTGTTTTAGTAGGTGCAACTACTGAAAACCCTTCATTCGAGCTTAACGCTGCGGTGCTATCGCGTTCTCAGGTTTTGGTTTTGGAGCGCCTTTCAATTACTGATTTAGAGGTTTTAGCTCAAAGAGCTGAAGCGCAGGCTAAGGTTTCCTTACCACTTGAGGTTGCGGCCCGTATCAACTTACTTGAAATGGCTGATGGTGATGGCCGCAGTCTCTTAAATTTGATTGAGCAGGTTATGTGTTTGCGACTTAAGGCGCCGCTCAGCCAAGCTGCACTTGCAAAGCGGCTGGTGAAACGAGCCGCAATTTATGATAAATCAGGGGACAGCCATTACAATCTTATTTCCGCGTTACATAAATCTGTGCGGGGGTCTGATCCAGATGCAGCGCTTTATTGGTTTGCTCGGATGTTAGTAGGTGGCGAGGACCCACGATATTTGGCGCGCCGAATAACGCGAATGGCGATTGAAGATATTGGACTTGCTGATCCCAAGGCGCAAGATATTTGTATCCAGTCATGGCAAACATATGAGCGGCTGGGGAGTCCAGAAGGAGAGCTAGCTTTAGCGCAAGCTGTTACCTACTTGGCTTTAGCTCCGAAATCAAACGCTGCTTATAATTCATATAAAGCTGCGATGCAGGACGCAAAAAGCACAGCATCCAGTCCACCCCCTAAACATATCTTAAACGCACCCACCAAATTAATGCGCGATCAAGGTTATGGCGATGGATATGCTTATGATCATGATGCTGAAGATGGTTTTTCAGGCCAAAACTATTTTCCTGATGGAATGAAGAGGCCTGAATACTATTCGCCAGTTGAGCGTGGGTTTGAGCGCGAATTAAGTAAACGGCTCTCCTACTTTAAGAAACTCCGTATGAAGCGTGGCAGTTGACAATTGTATCTTAGCGCCACATTGCAAGGCTATGCTTATTACAACACTACAGGTAGCGATTGGTGGGGCGATTGGTGCCGCATTAAGGTTTTTGGTTGGGGTAGGGCTGCTGCGGTTGTATAGTCCTGGATTTCCCATATCAGTACTCATTGTAAACGTTCTTGGCTCCTTCTTAATGGGCTTCTTTGTGGTAGCTTTTTTACAGCGTGGTGATGAGATGATGAACCCTTTTTTAGTGACTGGTTTATTGGGGGGCTTCACTACTTTTTCTGCTTTCTCGCTTGAGGCAGTTAACTTGTTTGAACGAGGTGCTATAAGCCACGGTATTGCATATATTGGGATGTCAGTGATATTTTCGATAGTCGGTTTGATCTTTGGCTCTATGCTAGCGCGGGTGATCTGGCCATGAGCCGTGTACAACTCTTGGAGGTTAGTAACGGCGACGGGGATCAGCGCCTAGATCGTTGGTTTCGGCGTCAATTTCCACAAGTACAGCAGGGTCAAATAGAGAAGATGTGTCGTAAGGGCGAC
The DNA here is from genome assembly GCA_913047725.1 of uncultured Planktomarina sp. Taxonomy (GTDB): domain Bacteria; phylum Pseudomonadota; class Alphaproteobacteria; order Rhodobacterales; family Rhodobacteraceae; genus Planktomarina. The sequence continues at coordinate 13,372 of CAJWTH010000012.1, read as the reverse complement.
ATTCGTGTTGATGGTGGCCGTGTAAAAACAAATTCGCGGGTTGAAGTTGGCCAGATAGTACGGATCCCACCTCTGCCTGATACTCCTGCGCCTCCAATCGTTGATAAAAAAATTAGTGATGCAGACGAAAAAATGATAAAAGAAAGTGTTATTTATCGTGATGACAACATAATTGTTTTAAACAAGCCGGCGGGCCTGCCCGTTCAGGGGGGTAGTAAGCAGTTTCGTCACGTAGATGGACTTACTCCAGTTTTGCGATTTGGTTATGACGAAAACCCCCGACTTGTACATCGCCTAGACAAGGATACTTCTGGCGTTTTGATTTTGGGTCGTACGCGTCAAATGGCTGCCGCACTAACTGAGGCTTTTCGACACCGGGCCACCCGAAAAATTTATTGGGCCGCAGTGGCCGGAGTCCCACACCCTAAAATGGGGACTATTAAATATGGTTTGGTAAAAGCTGGTGGCCATGGTCCAGCTGGTGAAGGTGAGAAAATGCACTGTGTACATCCGGATAAAGTGACCGAAACACCTGGAGCAAAACGTGCCACAACGGATTATGCTGTCCTTGCCCCTTTGGGCAGTCGCGCAGCGTGGATCGCCCTAGTTCCAATTACCGGCCGCACTCATCAGTTGCGCGCTCACATGGCGGAAATGGGGCATCCTATTGTTGGAGACGGAAAGTATGGTGGATCAGGGCAGGAGAACCTTGGTCACGGGTGGGGTGCACAACTTGGTGGTGACATTAGTAAAAAGATGCACCTGCATGCCAGGCACCTAAGACTGGAGCATCCAACCACAAAAGCTATTTTAGAGTTTACTGCTCCCCTCCCTGAACACATGCAGCGAACATGGGATCAAATGCAATGGGACCCAAGGGATGTAGAACTTGACCCATTTGAGTTAGACCAATGACCGAGCAGTTAACATTAATACTGTTCGATGTTGATGGAACTTTAATTGATAGTCAGGATCAAATTTTGAAGGGTATGAGGACTGCATTCTCAAAAAATGATATCTCTGTCCCAAGCCAAAACGAAATTTTAGCAACTGTTGGGTTGTCTTTATTTGAAGCTTTTGGTCAACTGTGTCCAGATGTGGATACTACGAAGCGCAAATCTTTAATTGCTTCCTATAAAAACAGTTTTTCATCCATTAGGAGTAATATGATTGCCTCGCCGATCTACCCTGGTGCGGTGGACTGTTTAAACAAGCTACGGGATATCGACTTTTACGTTCTTGGCATTGCAACTGGAAAGTCTAGACGTGGATTGGATTATGTTTTACAAAATCCAGCTCTATCTGGTAAATTTTTAACTGAGCAAGTATCTGATAACCACCCTTCCAAACCACACCCATCAATGGCGCTGAAGGCTATGTCCGATGTTGGGGCAGGTCGCGGTGTAATGATTGGTGACACATCCTTTGACATGGAAATGGGCCGGGCAGCGGGTTTGAAAACAATTGGGGTCAGCTGGGGTTATCACACCACGGCTACCTTGGGCCCACACGCTGATCTGATAGTTAATAGTTTTGATGAGATAATACCTGGAATATGCAAAGTGCTGGACGAAGTATGAGCACTTGGGTTGCTAAAAGATTTTGGAAAGATGTGACAATCGAGCAGAGTAGCGGAAAGTATATCGTGCTGCTGGATGGTCGTCTGGTCAAAACTCCAGCCAAAGCAACTTTGAAAGTACCTAATTTGGCAATGGCTCAGGCAATTGCTCATGAGTGGCAGTGCCAAGGTGCAAAAATTGATCCTGAAAATATGCCAAATACCCGCTCTGCTAACGCTGCTATTGATAAGGTGGCTCATCAAAAGGTGGAGGTTATAGCGATGATTGCTGCGTATGGTGAGGATGACTTGTTATGCTACCGAGCTCCCGATCCTAAAGAGCTTAAGGCTAGGCAATCAGATGCCTGGGATCCAATTTTAGCCTGGGCTGCAAAGGAACTTGATGCACCTCTGATTACAATTGAGGGTGTGATGCATGAGAACCAGTCAGAAAATTCAATAACCAAGTTGACCGCCCAGGTTAGTGGACAAACAGAATTCCAGTTAACAGCACTACATGATTTAGTAAGTATGTCTGGCTCACTTGTTATGGGGCTAGCCGCACAGTGGGCAGTGTATCCAATCGAAGATTTATGGGAATGGTCGCGCGTAGATGAGTTGTGGCAAATTGAAAAATGGGGCAGAGATGAAGATGCTGAGGCAACTGCGGCGTTGAAGAAGAAGGCATTTTTTCATGCAGACCGATTCTATAAATTGGCTTCTGAAAAGTAGCTTACCAATCGATACTGCATTAAATGTATAAAAAAGACTCTTTTTTTTTGTTAAATCAGTCGATTCCGCGACACTTCTCTTGACCTTACGTAGATAAACTGGCCATTCTTGTCGGCATCGTAAAGGTAAACCTTTACATTCAAGCCGATCGATTTGATTGGATCAGACCGCCCCATTTGGTGCGGACAATAGTATGAGGTAAAAAATGAAAAAAACCGTATTTTTCGGTGCACTAACTGCAGCTGGCTTAGTGGCTGGCCTTGCATCTGCTGGCACCCTTGAAGATGTTAAAGCGCGTGGCACGCTAAATTGTGGTGTGAGCACTGGTGTTCCAGGCTTCGCTGAGCCAGATGCAAATGGAAAATGGCAGGGTTTCGATATTGCCGTATGCCGCGCAGTTGCAGCTGCAGTTCTTGGCGATAATAATGCAATAGAATTTGTTCCAACCACTGGTAAAACACGTTTTACGTCACTGGCTTCTGGTGAAATTGATATGTTGGCGCGCAACACCACATGGACACTTAGCCGTGACGTTGACCTGAAGTTTGATTTTGTTGGAGTTAATTACTACGACGGCCAAGGCTTCATGGTAAAAGCATCTACTGGAATAACTTCAGCAAGCAGTCCAGAAATTGATGGTGTTACAGTATGTATTCAAACTGGAACAACAAGTGAGCTTAACCTTTCTGATCACTTCCGTAGCATTGGCATGAGTTATGAGCCATTACCTGTGGAATCCGGTTCTGAGGCTGTGGCGAACTATATGGCGGGTACATGTGACATGTTCACTACTGACCGCTCTGCACTTGCAGCGCGTCGTGCAACTCAGGAGGTTCCAACAGATCACGTTGTTCTTCCAGAAATCATTTCCAAAGAGCCATTGGGCCCGTTAGTCCGTCATGGTGATAACGAATGGGGTGACGTTGTACGTTGGACTTTGAATGCCTTGATCACTGCTGAAGAGTTTGGTGTGACAGCTGCGAATGCAGAAAAATTGTCAGCTGGTACTGAAAATGCAGAGATAAACCGTCTTTTGGGTTCAGAAGGTACTATGGGTGAAATGCTGGGCTTGGACGCCGATTGGGCTAAAAGGGCTATCATGTCAGAAGGAAATTATGGCGAAATATTCGAAGCCAATATTGGTGCTGACACTATTATAGGCTTGCCGCGTGGTGTTAATGCCATGTGGACAAATGGTGGTTTGATTTACTCCCCACCCTTCCGTTAATATTTCTATCTAATGCTGGGGGGCGCATATTTTGCGCCCTCCAGCTATTATATCAACAAGATAGTGTTTAATAATTAGCCAATACTAGTTTTGGCGTTAATAGGTTTCTATATTTTATGTCTACATTTACCTCAACAGAGCGAGAAACGTTTCGGCTGTCGATGCTGCTGAATGACAGACGGTACAGATCCTACACATTTCAATTTTTTGCGTTGTTAGTGCTGATTTGCATAATCTCTTATCTGGGCAAGAATTTAGTAGAAAACTTAGCTAAAGCTGGATTGAATATTTCATATGGTTTTTTAGAGGACCCTGCCGGCTACGACATTAACCAACGTCTTATTGAATATAACAGCCAGTCAAGCCACCTTCGTGCCGCCATGGTTGGCATATTAAACACTTTGTTGGTTGCCGTCTTGGGCTGCATAACTGCAACAGTTTTGGGAGTGACAGCGGGTATTTTGAGGCTTTCAAATAACTGGATTGTTGCCAAATTGATGGCAATCTATGTTGAAATCTTTCGTAACGTGCCAATATTAATTTGGATATTAATTATAAGTTCTATTTTCATGGGTGTGCTACCCCAGCCTAGGGCTTTTAAGGGTGAAAACCCAGACGCTACTATGCTGTGGGATATGTTTGCCTTTACCGGTCGTGGGATATACGCGCCTGGACCAATATTTTTTGAGGGATCCTTAGTCGTTATTGGGACCTTCGTACTGTCGATACTTTCTATAATTGTTCTGCGCCGGCATGCGCGGCGCAAGCTCTACTCAGAGGGAAGAGTGATCAAGACAGGATGGCCGAGCATTGCATTGTTTTTTATTCCAACAATTTTAATTTATTATGCTTTCGGTAGCCCAATTGGGCTGGAATATCCTGAATTAAAGGGATTCAATTTTAAAGGCGGTATTTACGCCCGCGGGTCATTAATTTCACTTTGGTTTGCGCTATCAATCTATACGGGTGCATTTATAGCTGAGGTTGTCAGAGCTGGTATTCAGTCTGTGGATAAGGGCCAAACCGAGGCGGCGGCCGCATTGGGTCTGCGAAATAATTTTATAATGAACTTGGTAATTTTGCCTCAAGCTTTGCGAGTTATTATCCCGCCAATGATTTCATTTTATCTTAACATTACAAAAAACAGCTCTCTGGCGCTTGCGGTGGGATATATGGACATAACCGGAACACTGGGAGGCATCACCTTAAATCAGACAGGGCGAGCGATTGAGGCGGTATTATTGCTTATGCTTTTCTATTTGGTGATTAGTCTCTCTATCTCGGCGGTAATGAATATCTACAACCGTAGCATAATGCTGAAGGAGCGTTGAAGATGGCTGAAAACAATGCTTCGTTCGTGCGCCATGAATTAATTAAAGAACAGGTGCCGCCGGTATCTGAAAGAGGGCTAGTAAAGTGGGTCAGAGAAAATCTGTTTTCGTCACCATTTAATGCCATTATGACAGTACTGTCACTTTGGGTAATCTATTCAATCATAGCAGGATCTGCGCCTTGGTTCATAAATGGCGTTTGGAATGCAAGTTCAGTTCGTGAGTGTTACGATATTTTAGACGGTGTAAGTGGAGCCTGCTTTGCCGTTCTTAAAGAACGATTTCCCCAACTCATTTATGGGTTTAAGTATCCTGCCACTGAATATTGGCGGCCAAATATTACAACCCTTTTATTACTAGTTGCATTGGCGCCGGTGTTGTTTCGTAAATTGCCCCGACAGCTATTAGCCTTTAGCATAATTTACCCGTTTCTGGCTTATTGGCTAATTTGGGGTGGAACTATTCTTGTGCCGGTTGTTGCGTTCTTGGGTTTTGCCGCTGGTGTGTACTGCTTTCGTCGTTTTTCAACTAATGCATTTGCACTTGGGGTGATCGTTGGCGTGATTGTGGCAAGTATCTTCTGGTTGTTTGGTGGATACCTGTCTGAGGCCAATGAAACTTTTCTGTCGCTTCAGGCGGTTCCGTCTCGTGATATGGGCGGCCTCATGCTAAATCTTTTACTGGGCACAATCGCTTGCTCTGTTTCTATCCCGCTTGGTATTTTCCTGGCTCTGGGTCGTCAGTCTAGTATGCCGATTATAAAATGGATTTGTGTTGTTTTCATTGAATTTATTCGTGGTGTGCCGTTGATTACATTATTATTTGTTGCCAACGTCATTCTAGCTTTTTTCTTTCCACCCGATACAAGCATTGATCTCATCCTTCGCGTGATCATAATGATGACATTTTTCAATTCAGCATACATCGCGGAGGTTGTGCGTGGAGGTCTTGCCGCGTTGCCATCGGGCCAATACGAGGCCGCTAATAGCCTGGGTCTAGATTATGCTCAATCAATGCGCCTAATTATACTTCCCCAAGCATTAAAAATTTCTATCCCTGGAATTGTTAATGTTTCCGTTGGGATGCTAAAAGATACGACCTTGGTATCGATTATTTCTATGTTTGATTTGGTTGGTATGATCCGTGGCCCAATTTTATCGACGAGCGAATGGAATGGTGTTTATTGGGAATTGTTTGGCTGCGCGGCGGCAATTTTCTTCGTGGTATGCTTCAGTATATCTAAATACTCTCAATGGTTGGAGCGCCAACTTGAAACTAGTAATCGTTAGGAAGAGGCTGATCTAATGAACGAACAGGTAAAACTTACCGTTTCTGATGAAGTGGCTATCGGAATTCAAGGCATGAACAAGTGGTTTGGGTCATTCCATGTTTTGCGTGATATTGATCTTACCGTTAATAGGGGCGAAAGGATCGTGGTCTGTGGACCTTCCGGTTCGGGTAAGTCCACACTTATTAGGTGCGTAAATGCACTGGAAGAACATCAGAGTGGCCAAATTATTGTTGATGGAACCGAACTTACTTCTGATATCAAAAATGTTGACAAGATCAGATCAGAGGTTGGTATGCTTTTTCAGCATTTCAATCTTTTTCCTCATTTAACAATTTTGGAAAACTGCACTCTGGCACAGATCTGGGTCAGAAAAATTCCACAGGCTGAGGCCGAAGAAACTGCAATGCATTTTCTCACAAAAGTGAAGATCCCTGAGCAAGCAAATAAATATCCTGGACAGCTATCCGGGGGCCAGCAACAGCGCGTTGCGATTGCCCGTTCGTTGTGCATGAGGCCGCGGATTATGCTATTCGATGAGCCTACCTCGGCTCTCGACCCGGAGATGATCAAAGAGGTTCTGGATACGATGATTGAGCTTGCAGAAGATGGCATGACCATGATGGTTGTTACCCATGAGATGGGTTTTGCGCGGCAAGTTGCAAACAGGGTTATTTTCATGGATGAAGGTCAAATAGTAGAACAGAACGAGCCAAAAGAGTTTTTCAACAATCCAAAATCTGATCGTACTAAATTATTCTTAAGCCAAATCTTGGGCCATTAGCTATTGTAATAAATTAAATGTATTTGTGTGCGTTATTTATAGAGATAGATCATCGGGTGTTATGAAGTTAACAACCTGATTGCCGTAATTTTCTCCGTTGTATTCCAATACTAATGTTCCCCCTGGTGGGTAGTTAAAAAACTGATGGTGGGATGGATTTGGTGATGTAATTTTAGCTGCTAATTCTGCAAGACCGGGATTGTGAGCTAATATTAGTAGACAGTCTGTCTCTACTTTCTGAATTTCTAGAATTATGTTTTTCGGTTCTGCTAAGTAGAGTTTTTTTGATTTTAATACTGGGCACTTCTGATTAAGCGCCTCAAAGGTCTGTTGTGTACGAGTTGCGTCTGACACTAAAGCTTGGGTTGGGACGTGACGCTGATCTGACAACCAAACCCCTAAATCCAAAGCTTGCTGGTTACCTTTTGCAGTTAACTGTCGGGTGTGATCTTCCTGACCATAACCCCAAGTTGCTTCTGTATGCCGCATTAAAATAAGTTTAATTTTATAAGACCCCTAGCTTAAAAAATGTAATAATAGCTCATATGCATGCTGTAAAATAACCCCAAATTTTTTTGGGCTAACTATCCAAGGGCTCGAATGAGTGTGCCGGCTCCATGGTCCGTGTATAGCTCAAGTAGGCACGCATTGGGTGCCCTACCATCTAGAATAACTACTGCCCTTACACCGCCCTCTATAGCTTTGAGTGCAGTTTCAGTTTTGGGTATCATGCCACCTGCAATTACTCCGGATGCTGTTAAGTCGCGAACATCTTTTGATGTTAACTCGGTAAGTACTTCACCATCACCGTCAGTGACGCCAGATATATCTGTTAGAAGCAAAAGTCTGTCTGCGCTTAAAGCTGCCGCGATATAACCGGCAACAGTGTCGCCATTGATATTAAATGTTTCGCCATTATCCCCTGATCCTATTGGGGCAATAACTGGGATCATATCAGCCTTAAATAAGTGATTCAAAACGGTTGGATCAATATGCCGTGGAGTTCCAACCAGGCCCAATTTTGGATCTTCCTGCTCACATAATATCAAGTTGGCATCTTTACCTGAAAGCCCTACTGCCTGACCACCCTGCGCATTTATAGCTTGCACAATACTTTTGTTTACCTCGCCTGAAAGTACCATTTCGACGACTTCCATAGTAGCCTCGTCAGTAATGCGCTTGCCGCTCAGAAACTCTGATTTTATGTTCAGGCGATCCAACATCTCGTTAATCATTGGTCCACCACCATGGACTATTACAGGGTTAACACCAACTTGTTGCATCAAAACTATGTCCCGAGCAAAAGTTTCCATGGCCTCACTACTACCCATGGCATGGCCACCCAATTTTATTACCACAGTCGCACCGTCATAACGTTGCAGATATGGAAGGGCTTTAGACAATGTGCCTGCGGTTGCTAGCCAATCACTTTTCACGGCGTTATCTCTCTTCGCTATTAGTTATCGTGATGGTAATGATCCAAAGGGCTACTGCCAAGAGTGGTATTTGTCACTCAAAATTAGCAATTACTGCCCTTAGTGTCGCAATACCCTCACCCTTCTCAGAGCTCGTGATTATCAATTCTGGAAAAGCTGCTGGATGTTTTGCAAGTTTGGTACGTACTTGGAGTAATACCTTATCCTGCTCAGGTTGTTTGATTTTATCAATTTTTGTCAGGATAACTTGAAATGTTAAAGCGGATCTATTCATCAACTGCATGATCTCTTCGTCCACCGGCTTGATTCCATGGCGACTGTCGATCAATACAAAAGCTCGTCGTAGATTGGGCCGGCCTGAGAGATAACTTTTCAATAGTCGTTGCCATTTTTCAACCACAGCTACTGGAGCATTGGCAAATCCATATCCTGGGAGATCAACTAAATAACGTTTGTCCCCTAATTCAAAGAAATTTATTTCTTGAGTTCTTCCGGGAGTATTAGACGCACGTGCAAGACCTTTACGGTTTGTAATTGCATTTATCAGGCTGGACTTCCCCACATTTGATCGACCCGCAAAGCAAACTTCCACCCTGTCGGCTTCTGGAAGGCCATCCATGGCCACAACGCCCTTTAAAAAGTTAACAGGTCCAGAAAACAACTTGCGGCCCAGTTCTGCTTCAGCATCATCTCTAATCTCTGCAATAGGAAAAGGTAGGTTCACAGGAGTTCTACCTTATCTTCAACTGAAATTTTCCCAGACTTAATAACTTGGGCGTAAAGACCAAAGTTTTGATGTTCCCAGCCTTTTTTTAAAGCTCCTAGTGTATCAGCGTCCCGTTCCCCAGTGTCTGGATTTGCCGTTGTAGCTAGGCAACGTACAATTGGCTCAACACCCTCAAAAACTACGTCGCCAATTTTGAACTTCTTTCCACCCCAGCTGTGCTCTTCCCAGGGAGACAGACCATCTATCCAAATGTTTCCACGCCATCTCAGTGGTGAAACTTCTGTCTTCATAAGCCTAGAAAGGTCGCGTAGGGATGCGTAGTTATTAATACTGATCGATGGATAATCGGTGTCTGTAGAACCTCTTTCAGGCACACGTATAATGCGTGTGGATTGTGCACGTTCTGTTGGCATTAAGGGTTTGACCCAAGCCAGAAAACCGGAAAGCTGACGACCATCATCAGGTTGGAAAGTGAAATCTTTACGGTTTGGGTGGGAGAGGGTCAGAGCTTCCGTGGTCTCATCAAATTTAGCAGAGATGGCCATTAGACTAGGTGCCTTGGAACCCCGTGAGAAATTTACGCATGGCACCCATTCGCTTCCATCTGCTTTGGAGGCTTCATGCGTCACGGCCCAGCATCTGTCCCAGGGCATTGTTTTATTTTCTGTCAGCGTTACCGACTTCAATGCCTCACGGCCATGTGACTTTAGTGGGTGCCGAAAGATTTCGCGAACCTGGATCACCTCAGCCGCCCTTTTTAAACTTTCTAAAAGTATCTTTGATGTTTGAAAAGACTTCGGGCTTTACCCCTTGGCTCCGCATTATTGAGTATTGCTGAATGAACGTTATGGTATTGTTAGCAATCCAGTATACGACCAGGCCTGAAGCAAAGCCTCCTAACATGAACATGAATACCCAAGGCATCCAAGTAAAAATCATCGCCTGGGTTGGGTCCGTTGGAGCTGGGTTTAATTTTTGCTGCATCCACATCGAAATGCCGAGTAGTAAAGGTAGAATACCAATTAAAACCAATGCAATAATGGAACCAGTTTCAGGTGCACTCCACGGGAGCAATCCAAACAGGTTCATAATTGATGTCGGGTCTGGTGCTGACAGGTCATTAAATGGCCCAAACCACGACGCATGACGCAGTTCCAGTGTAACAAAAATCACTTTGTATAGGGAGAAAAATATTGGAATTTGTGGCAAGATCGGCAGGCAACCCGCAGCGGGGTTCACTTTGTTTTTCTTATAAAGATCCATCATGCCCTTCTGCATCTTTTGTTTATCGTCGCCTGCGCTCTCCTTGAGCTTTTCCATTTCGGGCTGAAGTTCTTTCATTCTGGCCATAGACACGTATGATTTATAGGCAAGTGGTAGCAGCAGAGCTTTTATGACCAGAGTTAAGCAGATAATCGACCAACCCATGTTGCCAATGTAGCCGTTCAACGTATGCAGCAGCCAAAATATTGGTTTGGTCAAGAAATAGAACCAACCCCAGTCAATACTATCCACAAAACCTTCAACGCCACCTTGGTCTTGATAAGTCCGAATGACTTCCCACTCTTTGGCACCAGCAAAAAATTGTGAGGTGACGGTAGTGGTGGCGCCAGGGGCAACAGTTTGTGTTGGTTGTACGGCCTCTGTAAGGAAAATATCATTGTTGATGTCATATTTTGCTACAGATTTGAATGCGCCCTGCGGTACCATTGTTGTCATCCAATAGTGGTCTGTGAAGCCAATCCAGCCTCCGTTCGCCACTTGGATCACTTCAGCCGGTGCACGCTCTCTAGGATTGATTTCAAATTTTGGCATTTTCCCATAGTCGGTTTCGTTTAATTCGCCATCTGACATGCGAACCATACCTTCGTGTAAAATAAAGAAACCCTTTAGGTTTGGTGGTTCTCCGTGTCTGGCTACTTGCCCATATGGCGCCAGAGCTGCCGTTGAACTACCCCGGTTAGTCACTGATTGGGTAATATTGAACATAAAGTTGTCATCAATTGAGATGACGCGTTGGAAAGATAGACCCTTTCCATTCTCCCATGTGAGTGTAACTGGGCTGTTTGGTGTGAGAAATTTGTCAGAGGATGACCAAAGCGTGTTTGGGCCTGGCACATCTAATGGTTCGACGCCAGATGCGGCAGCCCATCCGTTTAAGCCATAGTAAGCATTGGCAGAGCCCTCGGGTGAGAGCAATGTAACAATTGGTGAGCCTTCTTCTATGGTCTCAGTGTAATCTTTCAAACGAAGATCATCTATACGTCCGGCCAAAAGTGATAACGAACCCTCCAAACGTGGCGTATTTATTTTTATTCTACCGGCTTCCGCAACAGATTTGGCGCTACCAGATATGATGTTTGTACTCACATCAGCATTTGAGTTTGTATTTGCAACTGGAGATGTGTCTGAGACGTCCTCCACTGCTGGTGGAGGACTTTGAGGTGGAGCGATTGCGAACCAGGCAAGCATAACAGCAAAGCTTAGGCCTGTTGCTAAAAGAAGGTTTTTATTTTGGTCGTCCATATGATCCTACCATGCTTCATTCCACCCGAAAATGGGTTATAACGGGTTCAATAGTCGGAGAGCCAAAAGGTCAAGTAAATTCGAATAAAATAAAGTCTGAATCCCTATTATAAAAACCTTACCACGAGTTTATTAGATGGGTTCTGATATTAGATTTTCATGCTTAATTGTATAGATAGTAGCCGTTGAATAGCATCTCATTTTTTGTCAGGGACTGGGTCATATCCATCACCGCCAAAGGGATGGCATCGAACCAATCTACGTATAGTGAGTAAGCCTCCCTTAAATGCTCCATGCCTCTCTAAAGCCTCCAGGGCGTAGGCTGAGCAGGTAGGCTGGTATCGGCAGTTAAAGCCAACCCACGGACTGAATACTAATCGGTAGGCCCGTATTGGAACGGCGAGTACGTGAGAAAAAAATGTCAATTTTTTGTATGTAGTTTTTGCAATGCAGTTTCCAATTCTGCCTGCATAGCTACAAATTTTGTTATCGCTGTGACATTGGCTCGACCAACTAAGACATAATCATGTCCACTTTTTCCAGATACTGGAAATACTGAGCGCGCAAGCTCTCTCAATCGTCGCTTAGCTCGATTTCTTGCAACAGCGTTACCTACTTTTTTTGAACAAGTGAAACCTACTCGCAGCGGGGCGTCGTCGCTGCGGTCGTGTGACTGGAGAACGAAGCTAGCTGAGTGAACTCGCCTAGCCCTTGTGAGGCGCAGAAAATCCTTGCGCGTTCTCAATCTTTTTAAAAGCAAAAGGTCGGGAGAAGAACTTTCTCCAGACCTTTTATGTATAACTTCTGTCATAGTCTTTTGGGGCTTAAGCGCTCAACGATTTCCTGCCACGTGCGCGACGTGCATTTAGTATTTTACGTCCAGCCTTTGTGGCCATACGAGCGCGGAAGCCGTGGCGGCGTTTTCGAACTAGGTTCGAAGGTTGAAATGTACGTTTCATCGCGGTTTCTCCGGATAGTATTTGCTAAAGTACAAACACGATAACTCTTGATTGATGGCCATATGCGCTGTTTGCGTATGAGTCAAACATACATTGCGGTATTTTATTGGAAATTTTTGAATTTTTGTTAAAATATCGCAATCTAATGGATACTTTCCAAGAGATGTTGTGTAGGTACAAACGGGTTTTCTTTTGGCGTGTCTGAGATAGCAGGGTTAAGAAATAAATGCTGGATAATGTAATCAATGTTTTTGGCAAGCTCGCTGAGTATTGGCTATTGATTGTTCTAATCAGTAGTATTGGAATAGTTTACTATTTTTTGCGAGATTACATCAGTATTGAAATGCTCAGGGAACACCAGGGAACTTTAGCTGCTTATCGTGACTCAAATTATTTTCTGGCGGTAATCATCTTCATAGTGGCCTATACTGTCTTTGTGGCATTTTCGATTCCTGGCGGATTAATTCTGTCAATCACTGGCGGCTTTCTTTTCTCAACCTTTCCGGGAGTATTTTTTAATATTTCAGGAGCTACATTTGGCGCCACGACTATTTTTCTTGCGGCTCGCTGGGGCTTTGGTTCAAGGCTTGCCGCGTCATTGGAGAGTTCAGAGGGTTTGGTAAAAAAAATAAAGGATGGCATAGATAAAAATCAATGGTCAATGCTTTTCCTCATACGTCTTATCCCAGGGGTACCGTTTTTCTTAGCTAATCTAGTACCAAGCTTTCTTGATGTTCCATTGCGTCGTTTTGTAATTTCAACATTTCTGGGGATTTTACCAGCGTCTTTGGTCTTCACATCCA
>CAJWTH010000011.1 GCA_913047725.1 uncultured Planktomarina sp. | reverse complement strand
CCAGGGACCTCCTGATCCACAATCAGGCGCTCTAACCAACTGAGCTAAGGCGGCACACCAGTCGATTTAACGACCCTGTTATCTGAATGCAAGGCTTAGCCAATAGAATGTAGCATATTTATAACAATCCAGCCGAGTCTTGGCCCAACGGTTGTGAGATTTAATAGTCTAGTCTTTTTAACAAAATCTCTTGATCAAAAATCAAAAAATCCTTAGGCCGTATTTATATAAAGAGAGGCTTTGGTATGAGTATAAACACAGAAAAAAACATAGAAGCCAACTTGCAAATTGGGCCAACAGATCGTGGTATGGTACGTATTTTCATTAGCGCCGGTGATGCTGAAATCCCAATGGACTTTGAGATAGACGAAGCCAATGATATTGCTCAAGAAATAATTGCCGCAGCAAATGCCGCCGCAGCAATTGCTAAGTAATCAATTAAACTTAGATACACCAGGATCACGGTGGGCTTGATCGCGCCGCGCAGCATGTCTTGCAAATTTTTGGATAACTACTTTTCGGCGTGCTGAGTTGAGCTTTTTTTCTGTCGGCATTCTTATGATTTCTGCATCATAAGCGTCGGCGATGATTAACCCTGAGTTAATAGGCAAAAGTTCAATTGGAAAGTTCCTATCCACAGCCCAGAAGTATCGGTCACACCATTCTAAATAATCCTGCCATTTGCGATCAGCCTGAAAGTCAGCGCGAGATGATTTACATTCGACAATCCATATTTCGCCTTTGGGTCCCAATGCCATTACATCCACTCGGCGACCTGGAGTTGGAACTAATTCTTCGACACAAACAAAATTATAAGACAATAAATGACGGCAAACACCTCGAGACAGAAGCTGACCAGGCATCAATTTTAAATTAATTTGATCGTTCATATACAAACAATGAAAGAAAATTTCATAAATGCAACACTGAAACAAAAAGTTGTGATTATTGAACCTGCCCTTGAGTCAAAAAATACAGCGCTATGCCTAATAGGCTCAAAATGACGAGATTTTTGAGACAGATCGAGTTCCATACCCAGACTAAAGGCCCTTGCGGTAACAGCAACAAAAGCCTAACTCTATTTTTGGCGGGATCTGCCCTTCTCGTATGCGGTCAAATTCCAGTGGCCTTAAGCAAATCCGAGGGAGCTGGCTCTGTTAGGATCCTGGTTCTTTTATCTGGCACCCACCTGTACATACAGGTCCTCGGGAATTAAGTTACCAACACGGTTGTATTGCGGACCCGCCACTTTGAGTTTCAATTTCTTTCACGCTAAAGCCTTAATCCAACTTGCGATTTCCAGCATTGACGCTTCAGCCTGGGCATTATTACCACAGTCTTGTAGATACGCATGCGGTTGGCCAATAGCCAGCAGATGGGTCACTGGGTGCCTGGTATGTTCAGCTATCCAATCGTTATCGCGCGCAACGGGATCAAATTCTGCTCTAACTAAAAGAAGCGGAGCTCCAGACTGTGAAAGCCTAGCGCGAAATTCACTGACATCTTCACACCCAAGATGACGATACATCGCAAGCAGTGCAGCACCACTCAATTTCGCTAAGTTTGGGCCATGAGGCTCAGGTGATGATAGACCATCAATACATCCAAAAGCTCCATATAGGCTCACTAAACCCTGAATACTGCTCTTTTCAATTACACCACCAGCAGCCCAAAGCGCCATGGCCGCACCAGCACTGTCACCTGCTAAAATGACTTTATTACGATTGTTTAGAAAATTATTTGTGATTTCAGCTGCTTGATTAGCTTGGGCTGGGAATTTATGTTCTGGTGCGA
The DNA here is from genome assembly GCA_913047725.1 of uncultured Planktomarina sp. Taxonomy (GTDB): domain Bacteria; phylum Pseudomonadota; class Alphaproteobacteria; order Rhodobacterales; family Rhodobacteraceae; genus Planktomarina. The sequence goes on along the minus strand of CAJWTH010000011.1, from coordinate 29,059 downwards.
GATTATAGGGAGCTGCAAAAACTCTTTGTCCCGTAGATTTGGCCATCCAAGAACATAAAGTTTTATGGGTCCAAGGACTGCCGACAATCCAACCGCCTCCATGAAAGTACAAAATATCAGTGTCCGAACTAAGTAGTGCTGGGATAAATTTTAAGCCAATACCACTAGAGAATTCTACTTCTTCAATTGCAACATCTGATGCTGAATAATGTGCTATCGAGGCGCGTTGACTTTTGTAACCTTGCCGTAACTCGTTAATCGGATCATTTGCCCAATCAAGGCTTTCTAAGCCTTTCATAATGCAAAAACTTCTGGTTTAGCCTCACGGGCCATATGGTCTAAAACTGCATTTACAAAACCACGTTCCTTACCGTCTGGAAAAAAGGCCAAAGCCACTTCGACATATTCAACAATGGCCACTTTGGGCGGTGTATCTCCCTCAATCATTTCTGCACCCGCTGCTCGAAATAATGCACGGAGGGTAGGATCAATCCGCGCTATTGGCCATTTGGCTACAAGAGCCCGATCAGTCATTTGATCAATTCGAGCTTGGTTATTAACTGCGCCAGCGACAACTCTCCGAAAATGATTAATATCGCCCTCTTCCAGTTCCACACCGTCTATCTCACGGCCCATTCGGTAGTCTTCAAACTCTTTTAGAACTGCGTCTATGGGTTGGCTGGAGGCCTCCATCTGGAAAAGAGCCTGAACCGCGTAAAGGCGGCTGGCTGATTTCATCCGGCGCTTTTGATTTTTGGAAAGAATGGAAACACTCATGCTTCACTGATCTCATCAGATGACAAAAAGCCAACTTTCCCTTTTGACTGCCCCCACTTTTGGCTCAGAGCGATAAGGTGAAGCGCAGCCAATGCAGCTCCACCCCCTTTATTTTGTCTACTGACATCGGCACGGTCCTGAGCTTGCTTTGAGTTTTCAACTGTCAAAATTCCATTACCAATGCACACTCCTTGCAGACCCAAAAGCTGCAAAGCACGGCTACTATCATTACAAACTGTATCGTAATGGGTAGTTTCACCCCTAATAATACACCCCAATGCCACATAACCATCAAAATCTAATTGCCTGCTTGCAATTGCAATAGTAGTGGGTATTTCGAGCGCGCCAGGTACCTCAACCAATTCTGACGAACCACCAGCTTGTTTGATCTCAGCACGCGCACCGGCGACCAGTTTGTCTGCAATTTTCTTATAGTATGGCGCTACCACAATCAGCAGTGAGATAGGACTTATAAAGGAGGGAGGCTCAAGCATAAAATTTTGTTTTGAGGCTGCCATCACTTAGGTTCCAAAATCTTTTGAGTGCCAGTAATTTCCAAACCATAGGCCTCTAGACCAACGATTTTTGGCTCAGGCGAATTAGTTAATAGTGTGATTTTCGAAAGGCTAAGTGACGATAAAATCTGTGCCCCAACACCATATTGACGAAGCGTTTGAGGGCTTCCATCATCAGTCGCACTAATTTTCATATGTAAATCACGTAACAGCACTAGGACACCCCTTCCTTTATTAGCAATAATGTTCATAGACTCCGAAAATTCAAACGCACGCCCGGTAGGTCCTGTCCCAATCATATCCAGCATGGGATCAAGCGAATGCATTCTAACCAAAACTGGGTCATTGCCTGAAATGTCCCCTTTAATTAATGCAATATGCTCAGCGCCCTGAGTTTCATCATTAAAAATTCGCATCTTCCATTGGCCACCAAATTCAGATTGAATTGACTGTTCACCCTTAACGCTTACCAAATTATCATTCCGACGCCGATATGCAATTAGATCACTGATCGTACCAATTTTCAGTCCATGTTCTTCGGCGAAGCTAATAAGATCCGGCAAACGCGCCATACTTCCATCATCATTCATGATCTCGCATATAACGCCCGAGGGGTTCAGACCAGCTAACCTCGCAATATCAACGGCCGCCTCAGTATGGCCAGCACGTACCAATACACCGCCATCACGTGCGCGGAGTGGAAATACATGTCCTGGCGTTGCTATATCAGCTGCAGTATTCCCAGCATCAATGGCAACGGCCACTGTCCGTGCTCGGTCATGCGCTGATATTCCAGTAGTTACGCCTTCGCGAGCTTCAATAGAGATAGTAAATGCTGTTTCATGGCGAGAAGAGTTATAAGTTGACATCAGCTGTAAACCGAGAGCTGCCACTCTCTCACTTGTCAGTGTGAGGCAAATTAATCCTCTACCATATTTTGCCATAAAGTTAATTACTTCTGGAGTGGCCATCTGTGCTGGAATTACAAGATCTCCCTCGTTTTCACGATCTTCGTGATCAACCAATACAAACATCCTACCGTTGCGGGCATCTTCAATTATTTCTTCAACCGGGGATATCACATCCGAGAAATTGCGCTCCACAGTCCCTGGCTTTTCAAACGGTAGAAGATCACTCATCCATCAGGTCCAATCATTCAAGCGAGCGACGTAACGCGCTAGTGTATCAATCTCTAAGTTTACTCGGTCGCCCACCACAGCATCGCCCCATGTCGTAACAGCTTTGGTGTGCGGTATGAAATTGACCCCAAATTCGGTGCCGTCTACTTCATTTACGGTAAGCGAGGTCCCATTCAGGGCAACAGACCCTTTTGGTGCTATAAACCTGGCAAGTGAGTCAGGCGCACGTAATTTTACTCGGGTACTATCACCCTCGTCATGTATCATGATAATTTCAGCCAAACCATCCACATGGCCAGCCACAATGTGACCACCCAATTCATCCCCAATCTTCAAGGCTCTCTCTAAATTTATCAAAGAACCCGTTGACCAATCACCAGCGTTGGTCAGCGAAACACTTTCGGCTGAAACATCAACAAAAAAACTTTTTTCATTTTTTTCTACCACAGTGAGGCATACGCCATTACATGCGATGGACGCTCCCAGATCAATAGTGGTAATATCGTACAAGGTTTCAATCTCAATACGCAAATCACCTGCCTTGTGGATCGAGCGTACTGAGCCAACGTCCGTTATGATACCCGTAAACATCTTGTATACCTCTTGGCTTTTCCTAACCCCACAATTTACTTGGGGCAAGGGTCACACTTTGAATTGAAAACGCACGACTTATTTATAAATCACAACGTTGGTTAAATAAATATGATTAACTTTTAATTAGCTCGCCAATGGTGACGTAAATCACAACCAATAGTTTTATGGTCGATTAGAGAAAACCTAATACCATCATCAAGTTTTTCAAGTCCAAGTTCTCCAAGCGAGGCAAGGCCATCACCTCCAATTACAAGTCCCGCAGAGTAGACAATTAAATCATCAACTAACCCCGCCTTAATCAATGATGACCCCAGCAATCCACCACCTTCACAGAATATGGAAGTAATGCCCTCAGTTCCCAACTTCTGTAGCATTTCATTTAAATCTAATTCTCCATCAACAAAATTATGCACCTCCAACATCTTATCTGAATGTTTGTCCCATTTCGTGGTATCTCTGGCGCCCGCGCTATGACACAACCACAAAGGAGCATAATCCCTAGTTGACTTCATTGCTGTTCCAGAGAAATTCAAGCTTTTCGATGCAACTATACGTACTGGCTGGAACGTTTTGCCTAACCCTCTCACCGTGAGGGAAGGATTATCTGCACGAGCGGTGCCACCACCAATCAAAACAGCGTCATGACTAGCCCGCAAAGCATGAACATCCCGTCTTGCTAGTGGACCAGTAATCCATCGGCTCTCACCACTTTGGGTGCCAATGCGACCATCTACAGAAAGCGCCATCTTCAAAGTGAGCCTTGGCCGTCCAACTAATACTTTCTTAAAAAACCCACAGTGAGAGACTTTAGCCTCAGCTTCCATGCAACCAACCAAAACCTTTATTCCAGCAGATTTTAATTTTTCCATTCCCCTGCCCAAAACTCTTGGATCGACATCGGCAGTCGCAATAACGCAACGCTTAATCCCAGCCGATATCAGATTATCAGTACAAGGCCCTGTCTCACCATGATGTGCGCATGGTTCCAAAGTAATATACGCAGTCGAATGTCTTGCTAATACGCCAGCTTGCTTTAGTGCCATAATTTCAGCGTGGGGCCGCCCACCTGGTTGGGTCCAGCCACGTCCAACAATTCGGTCACCATTTACTAGAACACATCCAACCGATGGATTTGGCCAAACGTTTCCCTGCCCACGTTTGCCCAAACTGAGCGCCAGCGACATGTAACGTTTGTCCACTATTGAATTCACTCGTCAGGTGGCAAATCTGGCCGCAATTCGGACACAAATTTGTCGAAATCATCAGCTGCTTGGAAATTTTTATAAACACTAGCAAAACGAACGTATGCTACAGTATCTATACGCGCCAATGCCTCCATAACAATTTCACCAATAGTAGTAGATGGAATATCGGTATCACCCATACTTTCCAAACGCCGTACAATGCCTGATATCATTTGTTCCATTCGCTCAGGCTCAACTGGACGTTTCTGTAAAGCAATTCTTATTGAACGCTCGAGTTTTGTACGATCAAAATCCTCACGGCGACCATTTGACTTTATTACAACTAAGTCACGGAGCTGCACCCTCTCGTATGTAGTGAATCGACCACCACAAGCCAAGCAAAACCGCCGCCGCCTAATAGCAACATGATCCTCTGCCGGCCGAGAGTCCTTTACTTGAGTGTCAACATTTCCACAAAACGGGCAGCGCATATCCCATCCCCTTTAGCGTTTTGATTAAAACTTTGCTTCTACTTTTCTACAATATCTACAATATCTTACCACGATTTGCGTAGACAAGGAATACGTCTACTCCATTTTGTGTTTATTAACTAATAATATAATAAAAACAATATTCATTTTATTTTTGTTTTTTAGAAATTAAGTTAAGCAAATTTCTAGATTTCTAAAATTTTGTACAAAATTAAGCCTTGTTGGGACATTAATGAAATTTATTGATCTAAAAAGCTTCGCAATTTACGGCTTCGGCTTGGATGCTTAAGTTTACGCAACGCTTTAGCTTCAATCTGCCGTATACGTTCCCTTGTTACGCTGAACTGTTGCCCCACCTCTTCCAATGTATGATCAGTATTCATCCCAATACCAAACCGCATCCGCAATACTCGCTCTTCACGCGGTGTGAGGCTCGCCAAAACACGAGTTGTCGTTTCTTTTAAGTTCTCCTGAATTGCGCTATCAAGTGGCAAAACCGCATTCTTATCTTCGATAAAATCACCGAGCTGCGAGTCCTCTTCATCCCCAATTGGAGTTTCCAAAGAAATAGGTTCTTTGGCTATTTTCATAACTTTTCTTACTTTTTCCAGAGGCATCTGGAGCTTAGTTGCCAATTCTTCGGGTGTCGGCTCTCGTCCAATCTCGTGAAGCATTTGGCGACCAGTGCGAACCAACTTATTAATTGTCTCAATCATGTGCACAGGAATCCGAATGGTACGCGCTTGGTCAGCAATTGAACGCGTAATAGCTTGGCGGATCCACCAAGTTGCATAAGTGCTAAATTTATAGCCGCGACGATACTCAAACTTATCAACCGCCTTCATTAAACCAATGTTACCCTCTTGAATTAAATCTAAGAACTGTAACCCACGGTTTGTATATTTTTTAGCAATAGAAATCACCAAACGCAGATTGGCTTCGACCATTTCTTTCTTTGCTGAACGAGCCTCTTTTTCACCTTTTTGAACTTGCTGAACAATTCTTCGGAATTCACTAATATCAAGGCCTACATACTGGCCCACTTGAGCCATGTCAGCGCGCAGTTCCTCAACTTTACCTAAGCTGCGCTCGATAAACATTTTCCACCCACGACCGGCTTTTTCTTTAACGTCAGAAACCCAGTTTGGATCAAGTTCGCGCCCGCGATATGCATCAACAAATTCACGCCGATTAATCCGCGCTTGATCCGCCAACTTTACCATAGAACTGTCTATGGACATAATACGTCGATTTATACCGTATAGCTGATCGATTAACGCCTCTATCCGATTGTTATGTAAGTGCAATTCATTGACTGATCCAACTATTTCAGCCCGCAAGTCTTGATAGTTTGTTTCCGCACCATCCGAAAACTTATCTCCATCATTCAATGTAGCCGCCATACGCAGGTCCTGCATCTCTGAAAGCTTTAGATAATTATGAGCTATCAAATCAAGCGTTTCCAGAACATGCGGCTTCAGAGTGGCTTCCATCGCAGCTAAAGAAATATTCGCTCCTTCATCATCATCATCATCGTCATCGATAACTATCGGATTGCCATCTGCATCCAATTCTGGGCGGACCTCAGGCACTTCTTCAGCAACGCTAGCGGCGGCAACGACTGAAGTCTCTTCCTCGTCCCCCGTATGACGGCCAAAGGTCGTTTCAAGATCAATGACATCGCGCAATAGAATATCTTCTGTTAGCAACTCGTCTCGCCAAATGGTAATCGCTTGAAAAGTTAATGGGCTTTCACAAAGTCCCGCTATCATCGTATTTCGACCAGCCTCGATCCGCTTGGCAATAGCAATTTCACCTTCACGGCTCAAAAGCTCTACTGAGCCCATTTCTCGCAAATACATACGAACTGGATCATCTGTTCGGTCTAATTTCTCATTATTTGCGCCCGCCAAAGCCAAATCACGGTTCTGGTTTGTGGAAACCAAATCAGTTGGACCCTTATCCTCTTCTTCAGATTCATGTTCCTCGGTAACTTGAATGCCCATTTCTGACAGCATCGACATAACATCCTCAATCTGGTCTGAGGAAACCTGATCAGGTGGCAAAACATTATTAAGCTGGTCGTAGGTTATGTAACCTCGATCTCGGGCATCAGCGATCATCTTCTTGACCGCTGTTTGGCTCATATCGATCATCGGCTCTTTACCGGCGGAGTCATCTTGCTTTCGGTCGTCATTATCCTTGGCGGCCATTTGCTCGTGCTCCTTATACCTCGGAATTTACAATACGTGTAAACCGAATCACCAATCAAAACGATTCGTATAAGTGTTTAGCCTGATTCGATTGTGATTTCCCACCCCAACAAGGCTACTTTGTATTTGGTTTTGAAAAATTTATCTCACCCAATAAATTTTTAAGTTTAATTTGTTCATCTAACTTCACTTTTAGGCCGTTAGCAGCGATATTATAATGAGTTTTATCATCCTGGCCACCTTGCAGCGTTTCTTGAACGTGTTTCGCGGATTCATTGAGGCGCCAAGTCATCCCCTCATCATCTAAATCTGACTGGTCTTGAACAGCTTCAGCGACCTCGCGTCCATGTGCATTGAGCGCAGAAATTTGTGAAAACTCTTGTAAAAGGCAAGCAACAACCAATTCATTATCATCGCAATTTCGGACAGACGGGGCAATGCGGACGTGGGGCAAATTGAGAAGAGCGTCAAGCTGCTGGGCACCAAATGTTTGTTCAGCAGACTGCCAAAGCTGATCTAAAGAACCGGAGTATTCCAATAAAAAATTTTGAATTTTACGGTGTTCCAGTTTTAAGAATTGTAAGTCCTCTAATTGCGTTTCTACCGAAGCTATTGCCTTGGGAGCTTTAAGCAAGCTTGCCAGAATGACGGATTGACGCAACACATGGCTGTTTTCACTTGAAATAGCCAATGACGAGGACCGTGTAGATGCCTGCGGTGATATCAGCTGGCGGCCTCGAGGTCTGGAGGTTTGAGTCCTATATTTTGGTCGAAAAAGGTCCCAGCGCAGCGATTTTAACGCTTGCCCATAATGTCCCCGAATTGAAGTGTCTTTTATTAGTTTTAGCTTTTCCCGTAAAATTTTGTCGAGTGCTGCTTTGCGTTCAGGGCTATCAAAGTTCTTACCATGGACCTCACGTTCCCAAAGCAATTCAACCATTGGCTGTGCATTGTCTAATAGTCTTTGCATCGCTCCAGGACCCTCCTGGCGAGTTAAATCATCCGGGTCCTGCCCTTCCGGTAAAACTACAAAGCGCAAAGACTTTCCCGCTTGAAGTAAAGGCAAAGCCAAGTCTATCAACCTTTGGGCCGCTCGAACTCCAGCCTTGTCACCATCTAACGCAATGATTGGTTCATCAGATACACGCCACATTAATTGTAATTGGGTTTCCGTTACTGCAGTACCGAGAGGAGCTACAGTTGCATTAAAGCCGACCTGCGAAAGCGCTATTACATCCATATAGCCTTCTGCTACTATCAAAATTTGGCCCTTGCCAATCGCCTCTCTCGCCGGTCCATAGTTATATAGACTGCGACCTTTATCAAACAATTCTGTTTCTGGGGAGTTAAGGTATTTTGCATTATCAGTGGGATCCATCGCCCTTCCACCAAATCCAATACAGCGGCCGCGAGGATCACGAATGGGGAAGATTATACGGTTTCGGAATGTGTCATAGGGCCGTTTCCCTTTGTTAGAAGGCTTGGCTAGCCCAGCTGCCAAAATTAGTTCTTCGTCTACACTTTTTTCAGTCAAATGCTCCCATAACTCTTGCCAAGAGTCAGGAGCAAATCCAATCTCAAAACGCTCTAAAACTTCTTGATTCAGACCACGTTCACTTAAATAACTACGTGCGTTAGCTGCGCTGCTGGTGTTCAAGCGTAAACGAAAAAAATTTAATGCTTGCTCCATAACGTCAGCCAATTTCGTTTGTCTATTAGATTTTTCCTTTGATTTTAAATCCAGCACCGGCAGTTGCATACCCGCCTCTAGGGATAAAATTTCCACAGCTTCCATAAAAGATACATTTTCAGTTTCCTTTATAAAGCCCAGTGCATCGCCTTTAGCTCCACACCCAAAGCAATAGTAATAACCTTTCCGATCATCAACATGGAAGCTGGCAGTTTTTTCTTGGTGAAAGGGACAAGGTGCCCACATGTCACCCTTGCCTTGGTTGGATTTACGGGTATCCCACATTACCTTCCGACCGACTACCTGTATTATTGAGGTACGGCTTCGCAATTCATCCAAAAATCCTGCTGGCAATGACATCCGTCTTTCTTAGGCCTCCCTAGTGCGCGCCGCCACTGATTTCATAGCTATTGTTATTTCATGAACAAGCGTCTGAGCCATTGAGCGAAAGACCATAATGCGAAAACGATGTTCTGCAATGCACGAGATGCTGGCTTGCATGTGCATCAAATCACCACGTTGCGTCATGCCTGTTTTAAAACGTTGTTCACGCATATCGGTCGGCGTAACTCGTGACAATACTTTGCGAGCATCAACGCCATCTATGTCAACAATTAACCAGGCGTCGCTAACGTCGGTAACAGCTGCAATTTTTTTAAGCTGTAGTGTTGGTGTAACTCCCATAATTGCGACATGCGTATGGTCAAACCACATCAAGGAAATATTATCCTTTGACTTGATTTGGCATACGTCTGGCCAATCCATACCTGTTACTGACTTCATCGTGTTTAATAAATTCTTTGATATCTCCTTGTGGACACCCACTGTAAAAAGTGAAGTTTGGACTTCTTCAACCGCAACAGTGCCAATCTTCAATGATATAGCCCCCCTCATGGGATTCACCGCAATTAAATCAACCACGCAACCGGCCTCCATCTGGGTCAAAAAAAACTAAATTACAAACCTCACAAATTGTCTCAACTCCGTTTAAATGATCTACCATTTTCACTTTGCTACCAATCCGCGCGCGCCCATTACGTAGAAATGCCTGCGCTATAACGCTTTTTGTAGAAGGCGAATAACACATGGACGTAACATAACCCTGGTCATTTTTTCGTTCAGAAATATCATCAATTTCGAAGAGATGCGCGCCAGAAATAATTTCTTTCACAGGATCCACCGGACGTAGGCCTACGAGTTGCTCACGGTGTTCGCCTACCATGCCAGGACGAGCTGCCATTACTTTACCTATGCAATCCTTTTTTTCCGAAATCATGTGCATCATTCCAATATCAAACGCTGTAGTTCGCCCGTGAATTTCAGCGTGAGTAATAAAACCTTTTTCTATTCGTAGCGTGTTTAGTGCCTCCATCCCATAAGGTCCGCCACCCAATTCTTTCGTTTTCTCCAACAAAAGGCGAAACAGGCTGTCACCAAATCGCGAAGGAACGGCAAGCTCATAGGCGTGTTCGCCAGAAAAAGAGATCCTAAACAAGCGGCCGGAAACATCGCCTATTTGTACTTCGCTACAACCCATATAAGGCAATGTTTCATCGTTGATATTATTAATAAGTATACTGTTTAGAGCCTCTCGTGAGTTAGGACCCGCCACTGCAAATTGTGCCCATTGCTCGGTGACAGAAACGAAAGTCAGATCTAGATCCGGTCTTAATACTTGATGAACAAAATCCATGTGCCGCATTACCTGACCCGCGGCTGCAGTAGTTGTAGTCATCAGATAGTGGTTGTCTCCCAGGCGTGCACAAGTACCGTCATCCATTACGTGACCATCCTCACGTAACATGAGCCCATAACGGACCCGTCCCACCTTAAGAGTAGCAAAGGCATTAATGTATAATAAATCTAAAAATTCTGCAGCATCTTTGCCTTGGACATCAATCTTTCCCAAAGTAGATACATCACAGACCCCAACCTTAGAACGCACCATCTCAACTTCACGATCACAGGATTGACGCCAGTGTGTCTCACCAGTTTGAGGGAAATAACTGGGGCGATACCAGAGCCCAGCCTCGATCATCGGGGCACCCAGTTCTTGTGTCGCCACATGGCTGCTTAAAAACCGTTCTGGTGCAAAACCTTTACCATTTCCCCCAGCACCAAGTGCCGCCATAGCTACAGGTACGTAAGGCGGTCGGAAGGTTGTTGTGCCTGTTTCAGGTATACCGCGACCTGTAGCATCAGCTAATACGGCAAGCGCGGCCACATTTGAATTTTTACCCTGATCTGTTGCCATACCCTGAGTTGTATAACGCTTCATGTGTTCAACAGAACGAAAATTTTCCTGAGCAGCTTGTTTAATATCTTTGGTAGTGACATCGTTTTGGAAATCCAACCACGCACGACCCGCCCCTCCAACATCCCAAAATGGTGTGATCTCATACGGGCCATTTTCAGATTTTGGTAGGTTAATTTTGGGTGTACGTTTTCCCAGATCTTTTACTATTATCCCTGCCACATTGTAGCCTTCAGCCAATACACCAGCGGTATCCATTGTTCCTGCAGCGGACCCAGCAACCATCATGCCAGGAATTGCTCCTCCTTTTGGCAGAAAACTGGCGAGTTTAGGATCCCAAACGGGCCGGCCATTCATGTGACACGTAAGATGTACTGTCGGGTTCCAACCACCAGATACGCCCAAGGCATCACATTCCAACGCTTCAGTTTTGCCGTCGTGCTCTATTATAATTTTACGCAGACCCAAACGCCCAGAGGTACCAACCACCTGAGCTCCGGAATAAATTGGATAATTTGCCGTTTTAGACACACCAGGTCGGCTATCGATCATAGCGACGACTTCCACACCCGAATTAGCGAAATCACGGGCAGTGCGATGCGCATCCGAGTTATTACCAAAAATCGCTACTTTTTTGCCAGCACTCACGCCATACTGATTAAGATAACTGCGCATGCCACTCGCAGTCATTATTCCAGGCCGGTCATTGTTCGGAAAAGCTATTTGGCGCTCTAGTGCACCCGCACAGAGTATAGTTCGCCTAGCCGATATTCGCCAAAAAGTTTCAAGGGGCAGACCTACAGGTAAGACACTAAGATGGTGACCCACACGCTCCAAGGCACCATAAGTTCCCTGATCATAAGCTCCAGTTACTGCTGTATTAGTCATTATTGTTACGTTTGAAAGTCCCTCCAACTCTGCCGTTACATCCGCTGCCCAAGTATGCCCTGGAACATTGTCAATCTCTTCAACTTCCGAAAGTAGACGTCCTCCTAGACGATTATTTTCATCCACCAAAATTACATCCACGCCCGCGCGGGCAACAGTCAGTGCCGCCATTAAACCCGACGGACCAGCTCCAATTATTAGAACGTCACAATGAGCATAGGCCTTCTCATATAAATCATGATCATAGGCCATATCCAAAGTTCCCAAACCCGCCGCGCGGCGAATTAAAGGCTCATATAGCCATTCCCAAAAAGGCTGCGGCCACATGAATGTCTTATAATAAAACCCAGCTGCCAGAAAGTTAGACAGATAGTCATTAATGCCGAGTGCATCGAACTTGAGTGACGGCCATGCATTTTGGGGCTGAGCAACCAATCCCTCGTACAGCGGTTGAACTGTTGCTCTTGTATTGGGCTCATTTGATTGACCGCGAGACACTGTCACTAATGCATTTGGTTCCTCGGAGCCAGCTGTCATTATACCGCGCGGCCGGTGATATTTGAAAGAACGTCCTACAAGAATTTCGTCATTGGCTAATAATGCACTTGCAAGAGTATCACCAGAAAAACCTTTAAAAGGCCGGTCATTGAACTGGAAGTTCAGAACATGGTCTCGGTCGACAAGCCCCTTATCCGGTAGTCTCATAGCCCATTCTCCTTGGCCAACCATACTGATAAAATCTCATGCGAAATGGTGTTACGCTTTACCACCAGCCAAGCACCGCAACCATGTTCATGATGCCACAAATCTTCAGTTATTCCAGGCAGATTCTCACGGTTATGAAGGTAATTGTCCCAAATTTCTGGAGTTGCTTCAGGTTTTGGCCTGTCCAACGCTGTGGCATGACCTTGATAGTAAAACTCGCGACGATCACGCGAACCACAAAGCGGACATTCTATACGCATAAAATCATACCCTAGCTTCCTGCATAATCAAAATTCAAATTAATAAAAGTCACACCCACCTCCTAATGTAGGTTATGTTGCGAGCCGGTGCCTTCTTCATCAATCAACCCATAGCCGGTTCTAAATCGATCAATTGGAAAGCCCTGCGCCGCCACATGAGGCTGTCCCGTCGCCATCAAATGCGCGAAACAATTTCCAGATGCAGGAACTGCCTTAAAACCACCATAACACCAGCCAGCGTTAAGGAATAATCCTTCAATATGGGTTTTATCAATAATGGGTGACCCATCCGGGGTCATATCCATAATGCCGCCCCAGCTGCGCAACATTCGAGCTTTTCCAAGCATCGGCATCAGGGTCATGCCTGCCTCCGCAACATGCTCAACCATTGGAAGATTGCCACGTGCAGCGTAACTCGCATACATGTCTAAATCACCTCCAAAAACTAGCCCCCCTTTATCAGATTGGCTAATATAAAAATGACCCATACCAAAACTGACAACATGGTCGATGCAGGGCTTCAAGCCTTCAGTAACAAAAGCCTGCAACACATGGCTTTCGATAGGCAGTCGCATACCAGCCATCGCAGCTAATTGGCTGGTTCTGCCAGCTACCACTATACCCACCTTTTTGGCACGGATAGGTCCACGTGAAGTCTGTACGCCCTGCACCACTCCACCAGAAATCTCGATCCCAGTCACTTCACAATTTTGGATCAAATCTACCCCACGTTGATCAGCGCCTCGGGCATACCCCCAAGCGACTGCATCATGGCGTGCTGTTCCAGCACGTCGCTGTAATAGTCCGCCGTATATTGGGAACCGACCTTGTTCATAATCCAGATAAGGCAACATTTTGCGCAGTTGTTTAACACTTAGCAGCTCTGCATCATCACCCTGGTTTCGCATCGAATTTCCACGGCGTATCATAGCATCTCGCTGGCCATCACTATGAAACAAAGAAATTTTACCACGCTGTGAATGCATCACATTGTAATTCAGATCAGCTTCTAGGCCTTCCCATAATTTGAGAGAATGAGAATAAAACTCTGAATTTCCAGGAAGGAAATAATCAGCCCTAATTATCGTTGTATTTCGTCCAATGTTGCCACCACCAATGTGGCCCTTTTCCAACACAGCTATATTTTTTAGCCCATGTTCTTTGGCTAAGTAGTAAGCTGTTGAAAGACCATGACCACCTCCACCAATAATGACAATGTCATATTCCTGAGCTGGTTCAGGATCCCGCCAATGGGGGCCCCAACCGCTATTACCTTTCAGCCCTTCAGTCAGAATTTTTAGACCCGAGAATCGCATCGCTGGTTTCCTATTTAAATAGCGTACAGTCCACTCAATAAAAATAATAACTGTTTGGCAAGGTTTATGTTACTCTAGCAAACTATGGTTTGTTTAAAACTGTATTAAAGTCCTTTAGCAGTATACGCTCCCGCTACTTTTCTAATACTAACAAGATACGCCGCTGTCCGCATATCTGGAACATCACTTCGACTACGCCAAACTTCAGCCATGTCGTTATACGCACCGCGCATAGTATCATCGAGACCGGAACGGACCAATTCAAGTTCAGTGGCTCCTTTGAGATATTTCATCTTAAAATCTGGGGTCAGCTGCCAACCAGTATCAGAAGATAAACTGAGCCGCTCTAACTCCTCAACAATAAGTTGATTTCGCGACTCTTCGCGGCGACGTTCCATTCTTCCAAAACGAATGTGACTTAAATTCTTTACCCATTCAAAATACGACACCGTTACGCCTCCAGCATTTGCGTACATATCTGGAATAATAACTACACCTTTTTCGCGTAAAATTAAATCAGCACCTGCCGTAACGGGTCCGTTTGCAGCCTCTACAATCAGCCTAGCTTTTACGCCCCCAGCATTTTCACGGTTGATTACCCCTTCAAGTGCTGCGGGAATTAAAATATCACATGCAGCCTCTAAAATTGATGCGCCATCTGTTGTATAGTTTGCGCCTGGGAAGTCTTTCACCCCGCCACTTTCTCCCACCCAGGCCTTAAGAGCCTCGATATCCAATCCCCCGGTATTACTTACCGCACCATCTCGTTCAATGACCCCAGTAATGCGAGCCCCATCTTCCTCACTTAAGAACTTTGCAGCATGATACCCCACATTACCTAAGCCTTGGACAATTATAGCTTTGCCATCTAAGCCACCAGATAAGCCAGCCGCTTTTATGTCTTCAGGGTGTCTAAAAAATTCCTGTAAAGCATACTGAACACCGCGGCCAGTTGCCTCAGTCCTACCTTGAATACCTCCACCAATCACCGGCTTACCAGTCACACAGGCTCGTCCATTAATATCTGTCGTATTCATTCTTTGGTACTGGTCAGCAATCCAGGCCATTTCACGTTCACCAGTACCCATATCTGGAGCAGGAACATTTTGTGAAGGGTGAATAAGATCACGTTTTATCAATTCATAGGCAAACCGACGTGTAATTTGCTCAAGTTCATGCTCGTCATATGCCAAAGGGTCGATGCACAATCCACCCTTTGAGCCACCATAAGGTGCATCCACTAAAGCACATTTATATGTCATCAGAGCGGCAAGAGCTTCCACTTCATCTTGGCTCACCCCCAAAGAATAACGAATGCCACCTTTTACAGGTTCCATATGTTCAGAATGCACGGCGCGATAGCCAGTAAAAGTCTTAATCTCACCTCTCAGGCGAACACCAAATCTCACCGTATAAGTGGCATTACACACTCGAATTTTCTCTGCGAGGCCTGGTGGCATATCCAAAAGAGCAACGGCGCGGTTAAACATTATATCAACGCTATCTCGGAAACTAGGTTCAGAAGATGAGTGCGATTGCATGGAGATACTCCCTATAAAGATCTGCCTTATTTATACACCTTAAGCCATTTCCGACAAAAGAAAACTAGTAAAAATAGGCTGTTTAACCAAGCTATCGTACAGCAAAAGCGCCTGGGCGTCAGTCTTGGATTTAGCCTCAGCTGGTGAAATTACACCAACAACACCAATCTTTTAGCCCGTTCGCCAGAACCAATTCATTGTGGAAAGTGCAAAGAACCGACGGGTGTTCGGCACTCGTAGTTTAGCTATAACTTCAAACTTCCACTAAACCTTCATCTTTCAAGTGCGTTAATAGACGACTAATAACTAGTCTGCCTTTAACTTATTTGAATAAAAGTAGAAATAGTTGTCACTGCCGAACAATTACTTCTTTTCCACGTTCCTCTGGCTCTCCATCAATTAATTCTGAGGGAAACCCTTTAGCAAGGATTTTTAAACCAGTAGCCTCTTCCAGCCTCTCTATAATCCGATCAGACTGCGCACGGGCCCCATAACGTTTTTGTCCATCTGAAATAATATCAATAATCAATGGTGATACTTCCAACGGAACGTCGTGTTCGTCAGCTATTTTTTGAAAAAGCCCAATATCTTTTTGCACCAGATCCATTGTGAAGTTTACATCTCGAGATCCAGATAAAATTAATTGGCTTTCAGTTTCATGAACGAATGACGTACCAGATGACATCACAATAGCCTCGTAGGTCATACCCATATCTAGTCCCGCCGCTTTCATTACGGTCAAAGCCTCGCATACAGTAATTAAATTTGCTGTAGCTAGATAGTTAGTCATTACCTTTAGCAAACTCGCTGTGCCTACATCACCTACGTGCAAAATACGCCGTCCCATATGGGAAAGTATTGGTAAAACCTTTTCAAAAGTTTCACGCGTGCAACCTGCATATATTGAGATATTTCCCGTATCAGCACGATGACAACCACCCGATACAGGGCAATCCACAGCCTCACCACCTGCCGCTACTATTAATCCAGCAAGATTTTTGACTTCCTTTGCATCGGTCGTGGACATTTCTAACCAAATTTTACCTGAACCAACAAATGGCAGCATCTCTTTTACCACCAGACCTGATGCCTCTGGAGTGGGAAGACAGGTAATAACAGCATCGCAAGTTTGCATTAAATTCTGCGCACTATAACCATCTTTGGCTCCGTGCTCGACAAACTTTTCTACATAGCTTTGGTTCAAGTCATGTACGCTCACGTTCATTCCATTACGCATTAGACTGCCAGCCAGCTTACCACCAACATTACCAAGGCCAATAAAACCAATTTCCATAAGTATACTCCTTTATTTAATTCTTAAATCTCATTATCATAAATATTAGATTTTTTATCCATGCTTGGGACGCTTGTTATCCCCCTTATCATTTAGCAATATGACAGTATGCAAGACCCAACTGATTCAGCTGCCGGTATAGAAACAACAGACGAATTCAGACAGTTCGCACAAAAAAATGATGTGTTCACAAGAGCTTTTTGGGATCCAACTGTCCGAACAGATAAAACAGATGCCTTTTTCGGCAGCTACAGAATGGAGGCTATCCCCCGCAGAGGAGACGGTTTCACCCAAAAAGATTTTGCGTTGCGTAATGCCAGCTGGTTAATATCAGATATAATGACTGATCGCCATGCAAACAAAGGCCGGCGTGAGGGGTTTCAAGCACCAATCAGTAATGACACACCAGTTGCCGATGAAAAAGTAGAATATCTGAACCCGAGTGACGCATCGGCAGAGATAAAAAAGATTTCTCAGTTTTTTGGTTCAGATTTGTGTGGGATCACACATTTAGACAAGCGCTGGCTTTACTCTAAGCGAGTTGACGTTCGCGATATGTCAGAGGTTGAAATTGGATTACCAGATGGGCTCACCAGTGTAATAGTCCTAGGACATCAAATGGACAAAGAGTTGGTGCAAACTTATCCCTCCGCCTTAGGGGGGGCGGCAACCGGGCGCGAGTATAGCCATGAGGCAGCAATTGTAATGCAAGTTGCGGCTTATATTCGAAACTTAGGTTACCAAGCTGTTGCCTCAATGAACGACACAGGTTTAGTAATTCCAATGGCAATTCAAGCAGGCTTAGGAGAGTATGCACGCAACCAATTGGTAATTACCCCTGAATTTGGTCCCCGTCTTCGGTTTTCGAAAATATTCACAGATATGCCCTTAGAGGCTGATAAGCCTAAAAGACCAGGCGTTGCTAAGTTCTGCGACATTTGTACCAAATGCGTAGATGCCTGCCCTGTCAAAGCACTTCCCAGTGGCCGACCAAAGACAGGTGGCGGCCTGTCATCAATAAAAGGTGTCAGGAAGTGGACATCAGATGCTGAGAAATGCTTCTCATTTTGGGCAACTTTAAGCACTGACTGCGCAATTTGTATGCGTGTTTGCCCTTTTAATCGTGATTTTAGTACGTGGTCACAACGTATTTGGCTAAAACTTGCCTTATCTCCAGCGCGACGCATTGCCCTATGGATGGACCGTTACCGGGACGGCCGCATAAAGCCAAGTAAATGGTGGACAAAATAACCAGATTTTAAATACCAACCCTTCAATTTTTTACATCAGTAATTTCGGAGTACAATCACGGTTTACTTGCCGTTGACTAATTTGCAGTTTAAGCGAACCCTATGAAATATCGACTTCATATGTCATTACTTTTGCTAGCAATGACTACCGCCTCCTGCACTCCATTAACGAGGTTGGGGCAAAATGCAGATCAGATCGATAATAACACCGAATTTGTCCACTTTTTGAGCCCAGATGAACTCAATGCTCAAATTTTACAATCGTCGGTATCTGCCCCTAGAGCTACCACAGAAAAAGTTTCTGAGTTAGAATCTAGGGCACGTCTTTTGCGCCAACCAGTACTGAACGTTTTGGATCGATCAAACTTACTTAGGGGTGTAGTTAAATCGAATTAAAATTGAATTAAAGTACCGTTGCAGCAAAATTGAATTGATACTACACAGATTGCGAATTTATGGCGTCGAGGATACTATGAAAACAACACCACTCAAACTAGGCATCGCTGGTCTCGGTACAGTTGGCAGTGGTGTTATTAAAATGCTCAACAAAAACGCCACTCTACTAGCTGCCAGAGCGGGACGCCAAATTATAGTTAGTGCAGTCTCAGCTCGATCCAAATCCAAAGAGAGGGGAATAGACCTCTCAGATATAGATTGGGAAGACGACCCAGTGGCATTGGCCAGACGCGATGACGTCGACGTTCTTGTGGAATTAATGGGAGGCAGTGAGGGGCCCGCAAAAGAGGCGACACTAGCTGCAATCTCGTCGGGAAAAGACGTAGTCACAGCCAATAAAGCTCTGCTAGCGATACATGGTCACTCGCTTGCCCTTGCTGCCGAAAAAGTAGGTCAAGTAATTCGATTTGAAGCAGCAGTCGCAGGCGGAATTCCAGTTGTAAAGACCCTGACAGAGGGGTTGGCTGGTAATAAAATTGATCGTATTTTAGGTGTAATGAATGGTAGCTGTAACTACATCCTTACACGCATGGAAACCAGTGGTCTAAGTTATAACGAGATTTTTGCAGAAGCTAATGCGCTTGGATATCTTGAAGCCGACCCAAATCTAGATGTAGGCGGTATTGACGCCGCTCATAAGCTTGCACTTTTAGCAGCAATTGCGTTTGGAAAAAAAGTTAATTTTGCGAGCGTTGTAGTCGAAGGAATTGGTGCGATAACCATTGAAGATATTAATGCGGCGGCAGATATGGGCTACCGTGTAAAGCTTCTTGGTGTCTCTCAGATGACCGAACTCGGCCTTGAACAGCGCATGACCCCCTGTTTGGTTTCTTCAAGTTCCCCATTGGGGCAACTTGAAGGTGGAACAAATATGGTAATTTTGGAAGGTCAAGATTCAGGTCAAATTGTTTTGAGAGGCGCAGGCGCAGGGGAAGGCCCCACAGCCTCAGCAGTAATGTCAGATATTATTGATATTGCTCGTGGCCAGCGCATAGATACATTTGGGCAACCAGCAAGCTCGTTGCTGGACGCCAAGCCAGCCACAGCAACCACATCAGCTCCATTTTACCTACGACTTCAACTTCTTGATAAACCAGGAGCACTAGCAAAAATTGCTGCCATTATGGGAAAGGCCAATATATCAATCGACCGAATGCGCCAATACGGCCACGATGCAGATAGCGCGCCAGTGCTGATCGTAACTCACAGGACAACTCGGACCGCTATAGATCAAATTTTAACTGAATTTTCAAAAACTAAATTGCTTGGCAGTACGCCCGTGGCACTTAGAATTGAATCGATTTAAAAATTCTTAAAAACTGTTAACCTGTTCAGTCTTGCCACTAGTTCAAATACTGCGGTACGTTTCAGAAACTAATTCAAGGAAAATTTATGTCAAATTCCATCAAATTTCACGACCGTGCATTGTCATTAGGCCTCGCACGAGTTGCCGAGCAAGCTGCTATCGCATCCGCCAAATTGATTGGCCGTGGTGATGAAAAAGCTGCGGATCAGGCAGCAGTAAATGCCATGCGGACCCAGCTTAATATGTTAGATATTGCCGGTGTGGTAGTTATTGGTGAAGGTGAGCGGGACGAAGCTCCTATGCTTTTTATTGGTGAAGAGGTCGGCAACGGGAAAGGTCCAGCCGTAGATATTGCTCTCGACCCTCTTGAGGGAACTACATTGACTGCAAAAGATATGCCTAATGCCTTGACAGTCATTGCCATGGGGCCGCGAGGTTCAATGCTACACGCCCCAGATGTTTACATGGAAAAACTTGCTATTGGTCCACGATTGCCCAAAAATATAGTGTCACTAGAAATGCAGCCCGCAGAACGTGTCAAAGCATTGGCAGTGGCAAAGAACTGCGGCCAAGAGGACATCACAGTATGTGTGCTTGAGCGCCCCCGTCATGACAAAATGATCGCGGAACTACGCAAAACCGGTTGTGCAATTCGACTAATCACAGACGGTGATGTTGCCGGTGTTATACATTGCGCAGAATCTGCTATCACAGGCATTGACATGTACATGGGACTTGGGGGTGCCCCTGAAGGAGTTTTGGCGGCGGCGGCCCTAAAATGCATGGGTGGGCAAATGTGGGGTCGTTTGGTTTTCCGTAATGAAGCGGAGAGGAACCGTGCCTCAAGCGCAGGTATAACTGATTTTAACAGAATTTATAGCCGAGACGATATGGTTACTCAGGATGTAGTTTTTGCAGCTACCGGCGTAACAGATGGATCAATTCTATCAGGTATAAAGCGTGAAGTAGGCTACCTAACGACAGAAACAATTTTGATGCGATCCAAAACTGGGTCTATGCGCCGTATGAGCTACCGCAGTCCAACAATTTAAATGTTTCTTGGAGTTAAACATTCTCTTACCGAAAGGTGTTGGCTCGGACCATCTGCAATAGTAGAGCGTCAGGCATTAAACCTAAATCAACAAAATAATCTGCCATTGCCATTATGTCACGTTATGGCGCGATTAGGCGTGAGTGTGGAAGAGGTAGAGAATTTTTTAAATCCAACCCTGCGTGCCACGATGAGTGACCCAAAATCACTGAAAGACTGCACCTTGGCCGCAAAGTTAATTATCGAAGCAGCTGAGAGCAAAAAGGCCATCGCAATTTTTGCAGATTATGACGTTGATGGCGGAGCTTCTGCTGCTCTAATTTTCGATTTCCTTGCACATTTCCTCGTTAAACCAACTCTCTACGTTCCAGATCGCATTGATGAAGGCTACGGGCCAAACCCAGAAGCAATGCGGGCGCTGGCCACAGACCATGATTTGATTATTTGTGTGGATTGTGGAACCGTTTCGCATGACGCCCTTGCATCAGCGACTGATGCAGATGTTATAGTGTTAGATCATCATCTTGGTGCCGAGACGTTGCCGCCAGCCAAGGCGGTAGTGAACCCCAATCGCCAAGACGAGACGGGCGAACTTGCACATCTTTGCGCCGCTGGTGTGGTCTTTTTAGTATTGATTGAAGCCGCACGGCTCATGCGCGAAAAGGGCAAAATCCCTCCTAATCTTTTAGATTCCCTTGATTTAGTAGCGTTAGCAACTATCGCAGATGTAGCACCTTTAGTGGGGATCAACAGAGCCTTTGTAAGACAAGGTCTGAAAGTTATGGGCCAGCGTAAACGAATAGGGCTTAACGCCCTATCCGACGTCGCGCAATTAGATACAGCTCCAAGTGCATACCACCTAGGCTATGTGTTGGGGCCTCGAATAAATTCTGGTGGACGAATTGGAGAAGCTGATCTGGGTGCACGACTACTAAGTAGCGTTGACCCACATGAAGCAGCCGCTATAGCAGACAAACTGGATCAATTAAACTCAGAGAGGCGTGCCGTTGAAGCCAATGTTAGGTTGGCAGCATTCGAGCAAGCTGAGGCGCGTGGGTTAGACCAACCCTTGATTTGGGCATCTGATGATGGCTGGCATCCAGGTGTAGTTGGTATTGTGGCATCGCGACTAAAGGAAAAAACTAACCGGCCAGCCGTTGTAATTGGGTTTGAAGGGGACATTGGCAAGGGTAGTGGCCGATCTGTAAGTGGAATAGATCTCGGAGCTGCCATCCAAAGATTGGCTAGAGACGGTGATATTGAAAAGGGTGGAGGTCATAAAATGGCAGCAGGCCTCAGCCTAAGTCGTATTCAGCTTGAACCCGCAATGGAAAAACTTAACACCTTACTAAAGTCACAGGGTGCCGGCTCATTAGGGCCAGCTGATTTACGCATAGATGGAATATTGATGCCAGGTGGTGCCACATTGGAGCTTATCGAACATCTTGGCCGAGCAGGCCCTTATGGGGCAAATGCATCAGCACCACGGTTTGCTTTTCCAGATTGCACCATCGCCTTCGCTAAACCCGTAGGTGAATCGCATTTGAAGCTCACCATAAGCGATGGGTTTGAAAATAAATTAGATGCCATATGTTTTGGTGCGTTCGATAGCCCACTTGGCGCGGCGTTAAACGAAGCAAAAGGTACAAAGATGCATATTGTCGGGCGTTTGGAGGTGAATACCTGGGGTGGGCGTTCAAGGCCACAACTGCGGATTGAAGATGCAAATCCTGCTTGAAACACCCCGTCTAAAAACATGTCATAAAGTAAAGATTCGACTTGCCACAGCGGTGAGCTTTCCCTAAATAGCGGCGTACCAATAGTGTCCCGTTCGTCTATCGGTTAGGACGTCAGGTTTTCAACCTGAAAAGACGAGTTCGATTCTCGTACGGGATGCCATTGGTTTCACAAATAACTACAGTATTTTTAAAACGACCAATAGGTTTCGTAAAATACGAAATTAAATTGCTGTAAGTTGACCTAAAATCACCAAATTCCAAAAATAGGTTTTACAAATTACTGGTACTTCAAATTCACCTTTTTTGGAAAGCTTACTCGTCAGTACGCGCAACTTCATTCATAAAGCGATCTCGGATCACAACTGGATCTTTGGTAATCACAGGGACTTTAATGTTGCCACTTTCGCATTTGGCAACGATCACTGTCATAACTTTGCTGTCGATTGCGGCCTGCAACACAATGCCAGTCTCTTTAGCATGACATTCAATTACATTGTCACATCCACAGGCTCGTGCGACAGCTGTGAGGGATGTTTTCTTTCCAGCATAGGTAGGTTGATCACCAGTTGATCCGTAGCTGCCATTATCAATGATCAACAAGATGAAATTATCTGCCACATTATTGGCGATTGTGGGTAAAGTGCCCAAGTTAGTCAAAACAGAGCCATCACCGTCAATGGAAATAACTGTTTTTTGCTGCGCCAATGCTACACCTAATCCAATTGAGGACGACAGGCCCATTGTGCCCAACATGTAAAAAGTACTTGCCTGGTCATCGATCATATGGAGCTCTTGGCTTGGCAAACCAATGTTACACACAACTAATTGATCGCGCAGGATAGGGGCAATATCACGAATGATTTCAGAACGGATCATATTAGTAACCTCCCCAGAACGTTGCATCGGTTAGAATAGCCACCGGTTTGTTGCACATGAACGTATATTTTAAAATTGCATCCAGCTCTTGTTCATCGCCGGGCTGATGAAAGTGGTAAGTTGGAATATTAAGCTGGTTGAGCAGCGCCTTGGTGTGCACAGCCATTTCAACTTGGCATGCAACAGGCTCTTTGAGCTCACCTCGATACGAAATTAGCATCGGTAATGGCATCCGGTAGAATTGAGTCAAAGTTACCAATGTATTGACCGTCACCCCAATTGCAGTATTTTGCATGATTATTGCAGGGCGTTTCCCACCCATAAAGGCACCAGCACAAAGTCCCATTCCTTCGTCCTCTTTATTAGAAGGAATATGGTAAATACTAGGTTCTTTTTCTACAGCTTCTATAACACCACCAAGCTGCTTACACGGCACTGTGGTAACAAATCCGATACCATTGGCAACAAAGTCGTTCACTATTTTTTTACTAACAGACATGACGCTCCTTTCAGGGAATTAGAATTATCTTTGGCGCAGCAGTGCGGCCGTTACGGATATCTTCAAATGCGGCTTGTCCCTCTGACAAAGGACGAGTTTCCACCCAGTCCAGCGACCCAAGCTGGCCTGCAAAAATTGCAGCGCCCGTGTCACGAAAGTCTTGGGGTGTATAGGTATAGGTCCCAATAAAGGTAATTTCCTGCAGCGTTAGGCGACGCACGTCAACGCCACCGTCCGCAGAACCAAGACCAATATGGCAAATCACACCACCAGGCTTTGCCAGTTCACAAGACGAAGCCCTCGTAGCCGCAAATCCAACACCATCAATGACTAAATTTGCAGTACCAGGCAAAGGCGAATTGGCATCAAAGCCATCACTGGCTGTAAAACCTACAATGCTATGTAAGGTTTCAAGGCGCAGCGGGTTTACTTCAATCACGGTTATATCTTGAACACCCATAGCGCGCAGGCAGAGTGCGGCCCCAACACCAATAGCGCCACCACCTAATACAACACATTTCAAATCTGACACCGAAGTATCTTGCGGCTGTAGTCCTAACCGTGCCGCATGCCACCCACAGGCTAAAGGCTCTGTAAGTGCAGCCACCTTTAGAAGGCTATGACTTGGTACGTCTAACAAATTTTCAGATGGAATAGAAACAAGTTCTGCAAACGCACCTGGTCGGGGCGGCATCGAAATGATCTGTCTCTCACTGCAAATGTTTGATCTTCCAACAATACAGGATGCACAACTGCCACATCCATTTAGCGGATTAATCGCTACTGACGCTCCATCTCGGGGACCTCCAACAATTGTCCCCGAAGCCTCATGACCAAGGATAAGAGGCGTAGGCCGTCGAGCGTCATGGCCCAGAAAGGCGTGCATATCAGAACCACAAATACCAGAATATAGGACTTGCACGAGTTCCTCACCAAATTTTACGACCGGCTCACTATAGTCCATATATGTCAGCGAATTGGTCGCAGTATTTACGAGAGCTTTCATTTTGCTGTATACCCCCCGTCCACAAACAAAGTTTGACCCGTGATATAGTTGGATGCATTGGAACAAAAGAAAATCATCGGACCCTCCATGTCATGAATTTCGCCATTTCTTCCAATACAAGTTTGCGCCGCATTACGGGCAGATAGTTCAGGGTCAGAAAATACTGACTCAGTAAGTTCAGTTGGAAAAAAACCCGGCGCAATTGAATTTGCGGTTATCCCGTCTGGTGACCAGGCCTCTGCCATAGCGCGGGTCATTTGCTCAACAGCTCCTTTAGAGGTGCCGTAACTAATTCCATTTTTAAATGCACGCTTCGATTGCAGGGAAGCGAAGTTTATGATCCGACCCCAACCTTTAGATCGCATCCCGGGTACTAATGCTTTGGCCAAAAAGAATGGTGCAGCGACATTGAGGTTCTGGGTCAAGTCCCAATACTCGTCAGTCATTTTATCTGCTGGTTGGCGAGTATTTATACCAGCAGCATTTATTAAAATATCCGGATTTCCAAACGGCTGGGCGGCCTCACCCGCAATATCTGCCAACGCAGATCGATCTGAAAGATCCGCAGCTAAAACAAAAGTTTCACCTTTTGTCGACAGAGACCAGGCAGTCAGTGTTTTTTCACGCCGACCTATTGCCACTACTTTTACACCATGGGCCGCAAGAAGTGTGGCTGCACCCCGCCCCAGACCACTGGAAGCTCCAGTCACAACTGCAATTTTTTCTTTTAAATCAAAAAGTTGTGTTCCTCTCATATTCTAATCTTCCGATGAAAGGTCGAAGTTTTCACCCGGGAAATATTTTGACAAACGAACATCAGCAGTACGCGCGTGACCTTCCATCCCTTCCAGCCTCGAAATCCGAGCAGTGGCAATTGCCACATCCTTAGCCCCATCTCTTGTGGATCTTTGCCAGGTCACCAACTTCATATATTTATGCACCGACAAGCCGCCAGTGTATTTTGCAGACCGAGATGTGGGTAAACAGTGGTTGGGGCCAGAAGCTTTGTCACCATAAGCCACTGTTGTTTCTTCGCCCAGAAATAATGAACCATAGCATCGCAACCGATCCAACCACCAATCAAGATCGTCAGCCTGAACAGTCAAATGCTCTGGAGCGTACTCATCTGACGTGGAGGCCATTTCTTCGCGGTCTGCACACAAGATTACTTCAGCATAATCTCGCCAGGCCGCTTCCGCATTGAGGCGGTTCAGTTCCGGCAAATCGGCAATTAAGTCTGGCACCATTGTTAGTACATTTTTAGCCAAAGCCTCATCATTCGTAACCAGCCAAACTGGGGAATTATATCCATGCTCAGCCTGCCCTACCAAATCAGCAGCAACAATTTCAGCGTCTGCATTACCATCGGCAATAATCAAACTGTCGGTTGGACCGGCGATCATATCAATTCCCACACGGCCAAATAAAATACGTTTAGCTTCTGCAACAAATTGGTTTCCCGGACCTACAATAATATCTGCTTCTGGCAAACCAAAAAGACCAAAAGTCATAGAAGCCACACCCTGAACTCCTCCCATGGCCAAAATCTTATCAGCACCACAAAGGTTGGCGGCATATATAATTGCGGGAGCAATACCAGTGTCTTTGTGGGGTGGCGAACACGCAGTAATATGCTGGCATCCAGCAACTTTAGCCGTGGTAACTGTCATTATTGCACTCGCAATGTGGCTGTAGCGTCCACCAGGCACGTAACAACCAGCAGCATTACAGGGAATACTCTTTTGCCCTGCAATCAGGCCGGGTACAATCTCTGTTTCAAAATCTGTTACGGTGCCAAGTTGAGCTTCGGCAAATCGCTTAACATTGGCATGGGCAAATTGAATATCTCGCTTCAGCTTTTCCGGCACCAAATCACAGGCTATTTGAATTTCGTCATCTGTAAGAATTAAATTGCCATTGTACCCATCAAACTTAGAGGCATATTTGAGCGCCGCCGTATCTCCACCCAACTCAATTTCGTTTAAAATATCCAAAACCGTCTTTCTAACATCATCACTGCCTGTCGACGCGGTTTTAGTTGATTTTTTTAAATAAACACGGGCCATTTGATAAATCCTGTGTGACGACAAGTAATTTCGACTCAATCTTTATGCGCTTGCATTCCTGCATGCAAGCGCTTACATATTTTAAGTATATTTTAAGCTGGAAAACAAAATGCGGGATACAAACCGCCCTAACCTTGAAGATGTTGCAGCACTAGCGGGTGTCTCAACAGCATCAATCTCACGCTGTATAAACAATCCAAAAAAAGTTGCTGAACCCACTCGACTGCGGATCCAGAAGGCTATCGATTCCTTGGGGTACATGCCTCATTTTGGAGGCCGAGCACTTGCCATCAATCGCACCAACACTGTCGGAGCAATTATTCCTTCAATGGAGAACGCTGTTTTTGCAAGTGGGCTACAAGCATTTCAAGAAACTCTAAATGATTCAAAAGTCACATTGCTGGTTGGCAGCTCCAATTATAACGCTTCCCAAGAATATGATCAAATTCGCTCACTTTTATCACAGGGTGCGGATGGCTTACTGTTAATTGGAAAAGATCGCCCAAAAAAAACCCTAGATTTTTTGGAAAAACATTCGGTCCCTCATGTTTTAGCATGGTGTTTTGGAAAAAATATATCTTCACCAGTAGTTGGATTTGATAATCAAAAAGCAGCACAAAAAATTGCTGATCATGTGATTGCACTGGGACATCGCAAACTGGCCATTATCGCAGGATTAAGGGAAGGTAATGATAGGGCTAACGAACGCATTATAGGAATTCAAGATGCCCAAAAGACAAATCCAAATGTTGAGTTGGTTGCTATTGAAGAATGCAAGTATAGCTTTGAAGAGGCAAGTGCAGCGTTAGACCGGATCTTGGCCCTTAACAAAAACCCAACCGCCATAATTTGTAGCAGCGATGTTTTAGCTGTTGGCGCCATGCTTCGAGCTAAAGAATTGGGGCTTAGCGTCCCAAATGATATTTCAATTACTGGCTTTGATGATATCAACCTTGCCCAAGTTGTTACACCTAGTCTCACTACTGTGCGCGTTCCTCAGCAAGAAATGGGACGTAAAGCAGCAGAAGTCTTATTAGATTTAATTAATCCAAATTTGGGAAAAACTGCTGCACAGTCTGTCGAATTGATGACAACAATTATTAATCGAGGTACTCTGGTAAGCCTTCAATAAAAAAGAACATCTTTCATGGTTCGGGCCCCTTCAAATAATACATCTTTCTGCGAAATCACCTTTTCAACGCTTAATCTTTGGGACGGCCCGTGGAAGGCTAGAGATGCCACATAGCGACCTTGGTCGTCTGTAATTGGAACTGCAATTGCAACCATTCCAGAAATAAACTCCTCATTATCAATCGCATAGCCTTGTTTTGCTACTAATTTTAGTTCAGACATGAGTGCCTCGGCGTTAATGAAAGTGTTATCAGTCAGCTTTTGCAAGCCGAGACTTCGAACCAAGGCATGGCGGGCCTTTGGCGGAAGACTAGCAATAAATGTTTTTCCACTTGCAGTACAATGAAAGGGAACATGAGTTCCAACGGGCAACTGGACCCGAAATGGCCAATCAGTCTCGATACGCTCAAGGTAAGTCATTCCATCACTAGTAGGAACCGCAAAGTTCACTGTTTCGCGAACATCTTCAGCAATTCTCTGCATCACTTGGTGGCGTGCGATATGATCACTAGACGAATGTAAAATTCCACTAGCCATTAGTCTGGCGCGTCTCGTCGGTCTGAGCTTCTTTCCATTACCAACTCGCAAAAGAAAACCTTCTTGCTCCAACGTAGTACATAAACGATGGATGGTTTGTTTTGGAAGTTCCATCTTTTCGTTGATTTCAGTTGCTGACATGGGTCGATCCGATTTTCCCAATACCTCTAGAATTAGTAAAGTACGAAAGTTTGTAGGAATTTTTCGTTCTGGTGACATTAAAACTGGTCCTTTTCATTCAGCACATAAATCTGATTGTCATACCTGACTTGCCGAATCTT
>CAJWTH010000010.1 GCA_913047725.1 uncultured Planktomarina sp. | reverse complement strand
CACCGCTTTCACCAGAAAATCGTGCCCTGTTGGATATGTATTGTGCAAATGTTTTCTGTCGGAGGTCTAAGTCCAGGGCTCCAATGCGATGTCCCATTCGAGCGAGCGCCGTTGCAACATGCATAGTTGTGGTTGATTTTCCAGAACCACCTTTTTCATTACCAACTACAATTATATGCACCAATGCCTGCCTTTTTTATTATTTTTTTGTTTATATTAGATATTTAGCATGATATTTTTGACACTATTAGCCATTAGTATTGGCTAATTAATCCTAAATAAATTACTTAATGTTGTTATTAATTAATAATCTTGGGAATAAAAAAAGACCGGTCCTAGAGGTCCGGCCTTTTCCAAAAACATAAAATCCAATTATTTAGAAGCCTAGACCTTCATATTTCTTCTTAAACTTTGATACGCGACCACCTGTATCCATTAATCGTGAGCCTCCACCAGTCCAGGCCGGATGTACTGATGGATCTATGTCCAATGCCAATTGATCGCCTTCTGCGCCGTATGTTGATCGCATTTGGACAATATCACCATTAGTCATTTTTACGTTAATGAAATGATAATCTGGATGGGTATCTTTTTTCATATGACCGCTCCCTAAGACTTAGGTTTATAGTTAGTTTGTTCTGATATACGCGCGGATTTACCACGGCGCTCTCTGAGGTAGTACAGTTTCGCCCGGCGAACGCGCCCTCTACGCACAACGGTTATGCTGTCGATACTAGTGGAGTGCAGTGGAAAGACACGCTCCACACCTTCACCGAATGATATCTTACGAACCGTAAACGAACCAGCAATTCCTGAACCATTATTACGAGCAATGCAGACGCCCTCATAGTTCTGTATACGGCTCCGTGAGCCTTCGATTACTTTGTAACCAACGCGGATATTATCACCGGCTTTAAAATCGGGTATGTCTTTTCCAAGGGCAGCAATTTGTTCCGCCTCTAACTGTGCGATCAGATTCATCTGATAGCTCCTTTTATTGCTCGTGGTTTTTCCACGAAGTTCTCTACTACCAAATCGCTCTATGCCTTCTTCCGGGTACACCTAGGTGCCCGCGAGAGTTTAGGTCGTATTTATTTTATACCTCACTTCTTGCCAATATATCCGCTCGTCCCGAAGAAAAGACCATCGCTTAGGATTAGTGACACTGACGCAAGGCTTTCCGAATCCATCGCTGGACCGGCAGGTGCCGTATATTTCTCGATTGACTTTTAAGCAAGCACTGACTTGTGCTCAATCTTGGGGTTCATATTTACCCCATAGGTCTGGTCGAAGATCCCGTGTGAGCACTTCTGACTGGGCTTTTTTCCACGAGGCCACCTTCCCATGATCTCCGGACATTAAAACTTTGGGAATTTCCCACCCTTCCCAAACCGATGGTCTCGTATATTGGGGATATTCAAGGAGACCATTTGAAAAACTTTCTTCTTCAGTGCTTTCATGATTTCCTAATACTCCTGGGATTAGACGCACTATTGCGTCCAACATAACCTGTGCTGCGAGCTCACCACCAGAAAGTACGTAATCACCAATGCTCACCTCTTCAATTTGGAAATGATCAATAACTCTCTGGTCGATACCTTCGAAACGTCCACACAAGATTATAGCTCCAGAGCCTTCTACCATTTTCTTGGCTTTCCCTTGCACCAGTGGTTTTCCTCGTGGCGACATATAAATAATTGGACAGGGTTCCCTACGTTGAGAGACGTCAGAGAGTGCGCGTCCAATCACGTCTGCCCGCATCACCATGCCTGCACCACCACCCGCGGGTGTATCATCTACACTGCGATGTTTTCCGATGCCGTAAGAACGAAGGTCATGTGTGTGCAGCTGCCATTTTCCATCTTTAAGTGCTTTGCCTGTTAGTGAAGAACCTAAAATACCTGGAAAGACATCAGGGAAGAGAGTAATTATATCTGCCCGCCAAACCCCTATTAAATTTGGTTGTTCCTCGATCAGTGCTCTTGGCTTGATGTTAGCACGTATCGATTTTCTTCCATGAGATAAATTTTCTTTCTTCATAGCAGTCCTTCTGGTGGATCAATCACGATACGGCCAGAGGCCAAATCAACAGTAGGTACAACTGCTTTTGTGAATGGAACCAATGCTGTATCAGATGCCCCCTCTACTGTTATTTCAAGTAAATCATCCGCTCCATGATTCATTATCGATCTAACTTTTCCGAGTATGGAACCACCTGTATCAGCGACTTGCATGCCGATAAGGTCTGAATAGTAAAATTCATCTGTCGGGAGGGCTGGCAGGCTTTCACGTTCGGTAAACAAAGATGTTCCGCGCAATGAATCTGCCTCGTCTTTTGAGTTGACGCCAACCACGCGTGCAGAAAACCCATTTTTAACCTGTCCAATAAGTGAGAGGTCAAAGCTTTTTTTGCCATCCTCTGTTAATAGTGGATTATATTTTTCTAAGTCAGTTGGATTGGCACAAAAGCTTTTCACTCGCAACTCACCTCGTACTCCAAAGGCCCCAGCAATAGATCCAACACAAACCAACTCACTCATTTCATTATTCCTATGCAGTAGCCATTTTTCATTTCACCGCCATCATCGGCACAGTTTGTCGAGGCTTGATTGCGAGCATAGAAAAATCCAATCAGGAAGCAAACTCCAATAAGCATTACAGAACGAAAAGGCCGTTTCAACATACATCATTCATAAAGGGAAAGTTCAAAATGGAAAACCCCACCATCACGGTGGGGTTTTTATTTTTTCAGGGCAAAGTTTGTCGATAAACGGCTAAATCCCTGATTATATTTATGTGTCTTTGGTAATTACTTTTTTTCAGCAGATGCCTCTTCAGCAACGGCTTCTTCAGCAGCAGGTGCCTCTTCAACAACGGCTTCTTCAGCAGCAGGTGCCTCTTCAGCAACGGCTTCTTCAGCAGCAGGTGCCTCTTCAACAACGGCTTCTTCAGCAGCAGGTGCCTCTTCAACAACGGCTTCTTCAGCAGCAGGTGCCTCTTCAGCAGGTGCTTCTTCAACAACGGCTTCTTCAGCAGGTGCTGCTAATTTTGCAGCCTTTTCTTCAGATCGCTCCACCGCTTTCTTGCCTGGTTTTGCTTTATTTGGATTGTTTCGTTCTTTTGCAGGCAACACGCCTGCTGCTTCTAACATACGAGCAACGCGGTCTGTTGGTTGAGCTCCTTGACCTAGCCAATACTGAACCCGATCCATATCCATTTTAACACGCTCTTCGCTATCTTTAGCCAGTAACGGATTATATGTACCTAACTTTTCGATAAAACGGCCATCTCGTGGCATGCGACTGTCAGCAGCTACAACACGGTAGAATGGGCGCTTCTTGGACCCAGCACGGGCCAAACGGATTTTCATAGCCATTATTATTCTCCTTGAAAATGGCAGATAGAATGCTGATTACAACATTCTAGTCTTGATAAGATTTATGGTGGTGAATTACTTCCTTGATTATAAAATTTAAAAAGTTTTTAGCGAATTCGGGGTCTAAATCAGCATCTTGAGCAAGATTTTTTAGACGGGTAATTTGTTCTGCCTCACGGTCTGGATCGGAGGCCGGTAGGTCGTGATTAGCCTTTAATTTCCCCACAGCATTGGTATGCGAAAATCTTTCACCCAATGTGTAGACTAGTACTGCATCTAATCGATCAATACTGGCTCTGTGACTTTTCAATAACTCAGCAGCCCGAGTTGCGCTATCAGTCATGTTTATTTCTCCAATTTAGGCCGGTAGAAGATTTCATGAATTTGTTCAAAATAATTATACAGCTCTTCATTTTTTTTTGCCTAGTCCACTTAATCCACCAGGCATTCCGTTACCAAGGCCAGACAACCCACCCATTCCCTTTGGAAGGCTCATTCCTTTAGGCATCCCACCCATAGCACCACTTGTTATTTGTTCCTGAGCAGCAGCTAGATCAGCTTTACTTGGACCACCTTTCCCGAACATACCCTTCAGGGCACCCAGACCGCCGCGCTTGCCAAGTTTTTTCATCATGTCAGCCATCTGCCTGTGTTGCTTCAGTAGCTTGTTGAGGTCGCTAACTTCTAAGCCAGCACCGCCTGCAATCCGCTTTTTCCGACTGGCTTGCAGCAGACTAGGGTTCGCACGTTCTTTTTTTGTCATCGAACTTATTAGTGCGACTTGGCGTTTCACTAGACTATCATCTAGCCCAGCGTCTTCAATTTTACCTTTCATTTTTGCCATGCCAGGCATCATTCCAATTAGCCCTTGCATGCCGCCCATCTTTTGCATCTGCTCAAGCTGGTTTCTTAGGTCGTTCATATTAAACATGCCCTTTTGAAAGCGTTTCATCATACGCTCGGCTTGCTCAGCTTCTAGTGTCTCTTGCGCCTTTTCAACTAAAGCCACAATGTCGCCCATGCCTAGTATTCGGCCGGCAATCCGCTCAGGTTCAAAAGTTTCCAGCGCATCCATTTTCTCGCCTGACCCAACAAACTTTATAGGTTTGCCAGTGACTGCGCGCATCGATAAGGCTGCACCACCTCGACCATCGCCATCCATTCGTGTCAGCACAACGCCACTGATGCCAATTTTACCATTGAACTCTTCAGCAACTTCAACGGCGACTTGGCCTGTTAGACCATCAACCACTAGAAGGGTCTCACGGGGTTTTACAGCGTCGCGTACGTCTTCAACTTCTTGCATCAAAGTTTTGTCAATTTGCGATCGGCCAGCAGTATCGAGCATGAAAACGTCATACCCTCCAAGTGTCGCCTGTTGCTTTGCACGTTTTGCAATTTGGACGGCTGTTTCTCCAGCCACAATTGGCAGGGTATCTACGCCAATCTGACCCCCCAAGATCGCTAATTGTTCCATTGCAGCCGGTCGATAGATATCGAGGGAAGCCATTAAGACTTTTTTGCCTTCTCGGTCAACAAGACGTTTGGCCAACTTTCCAGTTGTTGTTGTTTTCCCTGATCCCTGCAGTCCGACCATCAAAATTGGTGCAGGCGGATTGTCAATTTTTAAGTCGTCAGACTCCCCTTCGCCTTTTAGCGTTTCAATCAATATGTCATGGACAATTTTAATAACTTGCTGTCCTGGTGTAACAGATTTTGTTACCGCAGAGCCCGTAGCTTTGTCTTGAACCTTTTTTACAAATTCGCGTGCAACTGGAAGACTAACATCTGCTTCTAATAGCGCTACTCGAACTTCGCGAAGTGCTGATTTTACGTCATCTTCTGAAAGGGTGCCTTGCTTAGTTAGCCGGTCGAAGACACCGCTAAGGCGTTCAGATAGATTTTCAAACATCGACCAGACCACTTTCTACTATTTACAACCCGCTATCGGCAGAGGGTCACTGTACTTTTCTAAAGCTTAAAACCAAAAAAGCACCCGTGGGCGCTCAGCGCTGACGGGTGGCGATCCTGGCGTAAGCCTGAGGACCGGAAGAACTTTGCTTCCGGAATGGACAGCGAGTACACCCGTCAAGGTCCCTGAGTCAAGCTAGTAAGCTCAAATACATTTTGGGTTTTGAGATAATAATCTAATATATTTTAATGACGAGTATTAGAATATTCCTTTAGTCCTTTTTTAGGGTTTCCTCTAAAAAAGCCTCGAGCCCATCAAGATCAATATGTTCAAACTGACCCAAACCCTGCATCCAAGTCCAGGCAATATTCATTGCCTGTGTGTCAAGCTTGCACCATTTCACTCGGCCGCGCCTTTCCTGTTGAATTAATTTAGCTGAAGCCAAAATGCCTAGGTGCTTCGAAACTGCTGCCAATGAAATTTCAAATGGTTCAGCGACATCTGTAACGGCCATATCATCTTCCAGAAGCATTACTAAAATTTGGCGGCGTGTTGGATCAGCAAGTGCTGAAAATATCTGATCGAGGGCATCTGTCATATCAGGACTGATAATGATCCACATTTAATCGTCAACCAGATGGTTGAATATTCTCTAATTGGCCTTCCGCGTACTTATTGCCGGATTTATTATTAGAATGAAATTTATTTATAAATTAAAGTACTTAAATACAGTATGTTACAAAATTTAATATCAAATTGACTCTTGCAACCCCGCAGATTAGGTCGTTCCAGTAAATATGAATGGGAGTTCAAGGTGTCTTCGCCAGAGACGAAAAAGCTGGAAGATCTTGAAAACCGAATTGCAACGGTTCGGGGGAAACATGCACCCATTCCGGCGAAACAAGAGCATCACACCATGGCAAATATGGCCTGGCGTATGGTCATCGAACTTGTGGCGGGGATCGCTATCGGTTTTGGGGTTGGGTATGGCCTAGATTGGCTATTTGGCACACTGCCAATTTTCCTAATCCTATTTATAGGAGTGGGCTTGGCTGCCGGCATTCGTACAATGATGCGTACTGCTGAGGAAGTCCAAAAAATGCATATGGCGCAAGCGTCAGAAGAAGAGGAAAGTTAAGCTTTTGGCAACAGAATCCCACGGCGAAGCAGAAGCAGGCCTCGTATTTCATCCAATGGATCAATTTCAGGTAACGCCACTTTTTGGCGCGGACAAAGTTGAGTGGTTCACCATCACTAATGTGACGCTGTGGATGGGACTGACGATTGCTACTATAGTCTTAATTTTGGTTTTTGGTGCTCGAGGCCGTGCTTTAGTCCCGACCCGTAGCCAATCGATTGCTGAATTAGCTTACGGATTCATTTACAAGATGGTGGAAGACGTGACTGGTAAAGATGGTGTAGTATTTTTTCCTTATATCATGACCCTGTTTATGTTCATTCTGGTTGCTAATTTTCTTGGCCTTCTACCTATGGCCTTCACGACTACCAGCCACATAGCGGTGACCGCAGTGATGGCGATGGCAGTTTTTCTGGCAGTAACCATTATTGGCTTTGTTAAGAATGGATTTGGATTTCTAGCTGTTTTTTGGATATCGTCTGCTCCATTAATACTCCGTCCAATTTTGGCTTTGATCGAAATTATTTCTTATTTTGTGCGTCCCGTAAGCCATTCTATTCGTTTGGCGGGTAACATGATGGCGGGACATGCGGTTATCAAGGTTTTTGCAGCATTTGCGCCTCTGGTTTTAATTTCAACGGGAATAGGTATCGTAGTTACCCCACTTTCGATCCTTGCAATTACAGCTATTTATGCCTTGGAGGTGCTGGTCGCCTTCATTCAGGCTTACGTCTTCGCGATTCTAACCTGTGTTTATCTGCGCGATGCATTGCATCCGCACCATTAGGATCTGAACTTTAACTAATGAAACTTTAATCTAAGGAGAAATAAAATGCTTGAAGGTGATATTGTACAAATGGGAGCTTATATTGGTGCCGGTTTAGCATGTACTGGCATGGGCGGCGCAGCCGTTGGTGTGGGACATGTCGTGGGTAACTTCCTGTCTGGCGCATTGCGCAATCCCTCTGCGGCGGGCGGACAAACAGCTACTATGTTTATCGGCATTGCGTTTGCGGAAGCTTTGGGGATTTTCTCTTTCCTCGTTGCGCTCCTTCTAATGTTCGCTGTTTAATAAATCCTTTCCTTAGATCCTGGGATCCTTTGGGGATCCTAGGAAGCTCTCAGGCATTGGAGAAATTGAGATGGCAACACAGACACAAGACGCAGTGACTTCGGCACCTGGCATGCCGCAGCTAGACTTTTCGACGTTTTCCAACCAAATATTTTGGCTGGTTGTTACTTTATTTGTTATTTATTTCGTTCTGTCACGTATTGCGCTGCCACGTATAAGTGGAGCTTTGGTTGACCGTGCGGATACCATCACACATGATTTAGCTGAAGCAGAAGATTTAAAACAAAGAGCTATTGAAGCTGAAAAAGCCTATGAGCAAGCCTTGGCTGAAGCACGTGTAGAGGCTCAACAAATAAATGTTGCGATGCGAGCTGAAATACAACTTCAACTAGATGCGGAATTGGCGAAGGCAGATTTAGAAATTTCAGCTAGAACAGCTGAAGCTGGAGCTGCATTAGCAGCGATCCGTGATAGTGCCATAAATAGCGTCAAAGATATTGCCAAATTAACGGCAAAAGAAATTATATCTTCAATGGGTGGCCAGGCGGATGCCAAAACTATTACAGCTGCCGTAACGGCTCGGATGAAAGGGTAAATCATGACACGATTATCTGTTTTTATACTTAGCGTAATTGCGTCCCCAGCGGTGGCAGCTAGCGGTCCATTTTTTACACTTTACAACACGAACTTTGTTGTTTCGATTGCCTTTGTTTGTTTCATAGGGGTCATCCTGTATCTTCGTGTACCGGCAATGTTAGCTAAAATGCTAGATGCACGTGCGGACACCATTAAGGCAGAACTAAATGAAGCAAAATCTCTTAGAGATGAGGCAAAGGCTCTCTTAGCTTCATATGAAAAGAAGCAAAAAGACGTTCAGGTTCAGGCGGATCGTATTATTGAATCGGCAAAATCAGAAGCTGCTGCGGCAGCAGAACAAGCTAAAGCGGATATAGTTTCTTCAGTGGCACGTCGGATTGCTGCTGCGGAAGAACAAATTAGGTCTGCTGAAGCTTCGGCCGTTAAAGAGGTGCGTGACCAAGCGATTGTTATAGCGGTTGGAGCTGCACGGGATATCATTACGAACCAGATGACTGCCGCAGAGGGTAACACGTTAATTGATGACTCAATTTCGCAGGTAGACAAAAACTTCCATTAAGGCGTCTAAGCGTCGATCAAATTTTTATCTATTGAGCCTTAATTTTTTTGATAACCTAATTTGATAGTTTTGAGTGAGTTTCTTCTCTTTTAAATTGCTTTCAATCGGAACAGCCTTGCAAAGAAAAATACTGGCACACGCGCTTTCAAACCTAAGACTTAATGGGCTTCGCTTATCACATTTGGCCTTTGTGTGAGCCTTCATAAACCAACATTGCACGCTTTAATTTAACACCCCAGCGATAGCCACCTAAGCCACCAGACTTACGTAAAACTCTATGGCATGGAATAATAAAACCCAGTGGGTTTTGCCCAATGGCAGTACCCACAGCGCGTACTGCTCGGGGATGGTTTATGAATTCTGCGATTTCAGAGTAAGTTGTAATATCGCCGGAGGGTATGTGCATCAGGGCTTGCCAAACTATTGTTTGAAATTTTGTCCCAACAATATGCATTTCAATATGTCCTTTACCAGTGAGGACTGCATTAACCCAAGATTTTAATCGCTCTGGCCAAATTCGAAAACGTACCTGACGCCATTTCTTAACTAATTCTTGCCTTGCTGCCAGATGCCCAATTTCGTTGGCAAACCCCAATCCAATCAGTCCTTGTTCTGTGCCTAGAGCTATGATGTCGCCAAAAGGGCTTGAAAAGCATGCTTCGTAAATTTCAATGTTGGAGTTTTCTGTTAGGAAGGTTTTGTCGTCCATTACTGAGCAGCTTATGGATAAACTATGTTGGCGCGTTGGATTTGCGGACATTATGTTTTTAACGGATCGATTCTGATCACTTCGATCTGATAACATAAAAATCTCCTGAACATTGAATATGGTAATCTTTAATACGACATTAGAGAACTAAAATCTTTTGTTTTCTGTTTGATTTAAATTTGATAGAAGTCATACATATTTATTGATGGCGCCTCCAATAACATAAGGTAGATGCGATTGCGTATCATAAGGCTCAAACTTAATTAAATTTTTAAACTCAAGGAAAAAACTACGTGACAAAAAAGTATCAAGTTGTTGGCATTGGAAATGCTGTGTCTGATGTTATTGCTAAGACAAGTGATGAATTTCTATCTGAAAATAACGTCACAAAAGGGATCATGCAGCTTATTGATGAAAATCGAGCAGCAGCTTTGTTTTCCGCTATGAAAGAGCGAACAGAAACACCTGGGGGCTCAGTGGCAAACACAATTTCGGGACTTGGTTCTCTGGGTGTTAGTACAGCTTTTATTGGCCGTGTTGCAGATGATGATTTAGGCTTATCTTATGCGTCTTCCATGGTTGCAGAAGGTACAGATTTTCCAAATGACCCAGTTGTAAATGCCGAATTACCTACTTCGCGATCAATGATATTTATTTCTCCTGACGGGGAACGGTCCATGAATACATACCTAGGAATTTCTTCTGATGTAGGTCCTTCTGATGTATCCGAAAATGTGGTCTCAGATTGTGATTTTTTATTCCTTGAAGGATATTTATTTGATAAAGACCCAGGCAAGGCAGCTTTCCGTAAAGCTGCGGATCAAGCCCAAAGTTCTGGGGCGCGAGCTGGAATTTCGTTATCTGATCCGTTCTGTGTAGATCGCCATCGAGATGATTTCCGGAGTTTAGTTTCTGGCTCCCTAGATTACTTCTTGTGTAATGAAGAGGAATTAAAATCACTTTATCAAACAGAAGACCTAACTGACGGTTTGACCCAGGGAGCGGCTGATTGTAATTTGGTTGTCTGCACTCGCTCTTCGGATGGAGTTTCAATTTGTCAGGGCGCCATGCGCTGGGATGTTCCTGTCGTACCGATCACCCCTGTTGACGCTACAGGGGCTGGTGATCAATTTGCGGCTGGGTTTTTGTATGGACTAGTACAAGGCTTTGACCCTGAAACCTGCGGTAAAATTGGTGGTATTGCAGCTGGCGAAGTCATTGGGCACGTTGGTCCCCGCGCTGCTACTTCCATCGCTGATATGCTTAAAGAAAAAGGTATTTGACAATTAATAGGACGAGAGAACGCTACCATTAAGGTATAGCTGGGGCTTTCATTCTCACAGGCATATTAGTTTTTTGAGAAGGCCTAGTTAATTACCATTGCGAGATTTTGAAGTGATTTTAACTATAGTGAACTTGGAGAGCATAAAAATGGCTTATGTTTATGATGACCAAAATATTTTTGCTAAAATATTACGTGGAGAAATACCGAATAATACAGTATTAGAAACGGATCATTGTCTAGCGTTCAGGGATATAAATGCCCAAGCCCCAGAGCATATTCTTGTTATCCCAAAAGGGCCTTACGTATGTTTTGACCACTTTGCTAACGTTGCAAGTGAAGCAGAAATTTTGGATTTTACTCGAGCAATTGCAAAGGTGACAGACGCGCTCAAGGTTGAGCCAGGCGAAGGTGCTTCTGGTTATAGACTGATAGCAAACTCTGGTAAGGATGGGATGCAAGAGGTGCCTCATCTACATGTACATGTAGTAGCTGGGCGCCCTCTTGGAAGGATGTTATCATAGTCAGTATTAGTACCACTATTTTGTGATGTCTAAAAATACATCTTGAAGGTCGGGTTGTTCGGTTTGAATATCTATAATACGGATATTAGCAGCTCGGAGTGCATCAAGAATTTCACTAGGTGACGTTGAGTTGCGGCTATAAGAAAAGGCCATACTCCCGTCACTTCGATTAATTAGGCTGACACCATCAGGCAGATTGATTTTGGCGCTAGTGTCGGTTCGCACCACTAACGTTTTGGTGTCGAGCTTAGATAGTAAATTGGCGGTGGTATCTAACGCACGTATTTCACCTTCGTGCATAATAGCGATTTGATCACACATTTCCTGAGCTTCTTCTAAGTAATGTGTGGTTAGAATAACTGTCATACCATCTAAATTTAATTGGCGAACGTTGTCCCAAAGCATTTGTCGCAGTGCGATATCAACGCCCGCAGTCGGTTCGTCCAGTACTAAAATTTGTGGGCTATGTACCAAAGCCTTACCCAAAAGAAGCCTTCGCCGCATGCCACCTGACAAGTTTCGAGAGTAAGAATTGGCTTTATCTTCCAACCCAATAAGCCGTAAAATTTCGTGAGTTTTGCGTTGGCTCCTCGGTATACCATACAATCCAGCTTGCATATCAAGTGATGCGCCAGGTGTAAAAAAAGGATCTAGGTTCAATTCTTGAGGCATTACTCCAATGGCTGCGCGTGATTGCCTAGGATTCTCATCTTGGTCAAACCCCCATATCTTAACAGTACCTGAGGATTTTTTAACTAACCCAGCGAGAATGTTAATTAGAGTTGATTTTCCAGCACCATTTGGCCCTAATAACCCAAAAATTGTTCCTCTTGGGATATCTAGATCAATCCCAGACAAGGCTATTTTTGAATCACTTTTTTTGTTTGAGTCATAGGTTTTTTTTAATCCTCGTAACTCAATTGCATTTTGTGACATATATGGCCTTTCAAAGAGCTTGTGGGCCGAGCCTATTTTGGTACCTTGAGTGTGGACATAGGCTGGGCTAAGCCCAACAGCAACCAAAAGGCTTAAAAAATGGTAACTCAAGTACCTGAAACTAAAATTGTCGATGTACTACGCATATCATGTGATGGTGGCGAGGGAGCTTTGGGTCATCCACGGGTTTGGCTACAAATTTCGAACAAGCACGGTTGGGTTGAATGCCCCTACTGTGATGCAAGGATGGTCCATAAGGATTTCCAGGACGTAGTATAGCCGTTTTTTATTTCTTAACGGCGGTGGTTTCATAGTTCATTAAACTGTCCTTAGGATAAAATAAGTCCACGTTATTCAAAGCGTAGTTAGTGGAACTATTTTAAAAACGGCACGCAGTTTTTTTAGAATA
Organism: uncultured Planktomarina sp.; assembly: GCA_913047725.1. Lineage (GTDB taxonomy): Bacteria > Pseudomonadota > Alphaproteobacteria > Rhodobacterales > Rhodobacteraceae > Planktomarina. The sequence goes on along the minus strand of CAJWTH010000010.1, from coordinate 19,784 downwards.
GATAAAGTGCGTGTAATAGAAAGCAGTACTGGCAGCTATAAAATTTTCATGCCACAAACCTAATAGTTAATAATCCAAGGACACGATAACCATGGCATTTGGGAAAGGGCATCACCTTCATCTAATAGATGGCTCAGCATTTATATTTCGGGCATATCACGCATTACCACCCTTGACCCGTAAGTCAGATGGCCTCCCCGTTGGTGCTGTCGCTGGATTTTGTAATATGTTGCAACGCTATGTTGAGGGTAATAATGGACCAAATGCCCCAACCCACGTTGCAGTAATTTTTGATCACTCTGGGAAATCTTTTAGAAATCAGATGTATGACAAATATAAGGCAAACCGGCCACCAACACCGGAAGATTTGGTCCCACAATTTCCACTCACCCGAGACGCAACGCGCGCTTTTAACATTTCCTGTAAGGAAGTTGAGGGTTTTGAGGCCGATGACATAATAGCAACATTGGCTACTCAGGCTCGAAACGCTGGAGGTTCATGTACAATTATAAGCTCTGATAAAGATATGATGCAGCTGGTTGGCGACGGCGTATTTATGCTGGATGCAATGAAGAATAAGTTGATTGACCGAGAAGGTGTGGTTGAAAAGTTTGGAGTATATCCAGAGCGGGTAGTTGACGTTCAGGCCCTAGCAGGCGACAGCGCTGATAACGTACCCGGGGCTCCGGGCATTGGAATCAAAACTGCTGCTCTATTAGTGAATGAATATAACACGCTGGAGGAACTCCTAGATCGAGCTCACGAAATCAAGCAACCAAAGCGTCGAGAAAGCCTCCTAGATAACAGAGCTCAAATTGAGCTATCTAAGCGTTTGGTACAGCTGGATTGTGATATGGACTTGGACTTCACACTTGATGATCTAGAAGTTATGGATCCAGTGCCCAAAGATCTACTCAGCTTTTTGGCTAAAATGGAATTTCGGACACTTACAAAGCGGCTAGCAGAACAAATGGGTGCGGAAGCACCGTTGATTGAAAGTTCTGTTGAGGCGGAACAAAACAATGTGTCACCTAAAGCTCCACCAATAGATTCAGAGAAGTACGAAACAATCTGTGATGCGTCTGCTCTACAGAGGTGGATAGATAGTGCATACTCTCGTGGGTATGTGGCGATTGATACAGAAACGACAGGTCTTAACGATATGCGGGCTGACCTTGTGGGGATTTCCCTTTGTATCGAGGCCGGAAGTGCCGCCTATTTACCACTAAGGCACCGTGACGGTGAAGTGGATGATTTGTTTGCAACTGATAGGCTCGTTGAAGGTCAGATGGATCAGACTGATGCGCTTGGGATGTTAAAGCCAATGTTGGAAGATCCGGCAATCATGAAAATTGGACAAAATATGAAGTACGATGCCAAAATATTGGCTCGTGTTGGAATTAAAATTAACCCTATCGATGACACCATGCTGATAAGCTATGCGCAAAATGGTGGATTGCACAATCATGGCATGAATTTTTTGAGTGAGCGATATTTAGACCATGTACCAATTCCAATAAAAACTCTTTTGGGCACTGGTAAATCAGCAATAACCTTTGACAGCGTTTCAATAGATGAAGCGACAAGGTATGCAGCCGAAGATGCAGATATTACTCTGCGGCTTTGGAAAAATTTAAAGCCTAAATTGCATCTAAAAAAAGTTACGACTGTATATGAAACCTTAGAGCGTCCGCTGGTCCCTATTTTGGTTGAGATGGAGATGAATGGGATAAAAGTTGATCGGGATTCTCTCAGCCGGATGTCCAATGGTTTTGCACAAAAAATGGCAGCGCTTGAGTTTGAAATTCATGAGTTGGCAGGCCGCAGTTTTAATTTAGGGTCTCCCAAGCAGCTTGGTGAAATATTGTTTGATGAAATGAGCATGCCTGGCGGGAAAAAAGGTAAAACTGGAGCGTATGCAACAGGTGTTGATGTTCTTGAAGAACTGGCAATGGAGCATGTTCTTCCAGGCCGAGTTCTTGATTGGCGGCAACTCAGCAAATTAAAATCAACATACACTGATGCGTTGCAGGAACATATTCACCCAGAAACAGGGCGAGTGCATACCTCATATTCAATTGCAGGAACGAGTACGGGACGACTAGCTTCCACAGATCCTAATTTACAAAACATTCCAATCCGTAGTGAAGATGGAAGGAAAATACGTGAGGCATTTGTGGCAGATACTGGCAACTCTTTAGTTGCCCTAGATTATTCGCAAATTGAACTTCGGATTTTAGCTCATATAGCCGACATAGGGACCCTCAAGCAGGCTTTTGCTGATGGCATTGACATACATTCACTCACCGCAAGTCAAATGTTTGATGTTCCATTGTCTGAGATGACCCCCGAAATCAGACGTAAAGCTAAGGCAATAAACTTTGGAGTAATTTATGGAATCTCAGGATTTGGATTGGCACGAAATTTAAGGATCCCTCGAGCTGAGGCACAGGCTTTTATTGATACTTATTTCAAGCGATTTCCTGGAATTCGTACCTACATGGATGACACTGTTATGTTTGCGAAAGAAAATGGATATGTGAAAACATTATTTGGAAGAAAAATTCATACACCAGAAATTGGAGCAAAGGGGCCACACGCTGGCTTTGCTAAGCGAGCTGCTATAAACGCACCCATTCAGGGCACTGCGGCAGATGTAATTCGGCGCGCAATGATACGCATGCCAGATGCGATTTCAGGCATTCCAGCGAAGATGCTTCTCCAAGTCCATGACGAGCTCTTGTTTGAGGTAGAAAATTCAGCAGTGGATCAACTGAAACTGGTAGCGAAGGAGGTAATGGAAAAAGCTAGTCTCCCAACAATAAAGCTGGATGTGCCTTTGATTGTGGATGCTGGAGTTGGACAAAATTGGGCGGAGGCTCACTAGATTGATATTGCTATATCTGTAGATTAATTGCGCACATAATAATCTTAAAGGTGACATGTTATTGGACAAATTTTTATAGTGTTATGTTTCTTTAGATATGTTTGAGGTAATTTAGTATAATTTGAGAATTGTAGTAACTATTTGATTTGCCCATCAGGGTGAAATCAGAACTAAATTCATAGTGATGTTGATTCAAATAATAGGGACAATCTAATGGTAAAGCGAAGGCTTTCTGCCGCAACTATAGCAGCCCAGGCTGGGGGATACATCGATCAAGCAAGTGGTGGTGTGGTTCCGCCTATTCAACCCAGTACAACATTTGTGCGTGACCGCGCTTATGTACCCCATGCAAGTGGGAACATTTATGCACGTGATGATAGTGATACAGTCCGGGTAGCGGAAAATATTTTGGCCCAACTGGATGCTGCGAAAGTGGCACTTTTATTTCCTAGTGGTATGGCTGCTATAGCTGCAGTATTTCGAGCGTTACCGACTGGTGCTACGGTTCTTCTTCAGGCACAAATCTATTGGGGTACAACTAAATGGGTCCGAGAGTTTTGTAGCCGCCGCGGGATGGTGCTGGTCGAGGCAGATTTAAGTAAACCAGAAAATATGGATAAACTTTGTGCGAGCCATGAGCCCGACTTGGTTTTTATTGAAACGCCATCAAATCCTTGGTTACGCAGTACAGATATCGCTCATGCAGCAAATAAAGTTCATGATGTGGGCGGGCGGTTGGTGGTAGATGCTACTGCTGCTACACCAATTTTGACTAGAGTTTTAGATTTTGGTGCTGACATTGTAATGCATTCAGCCACAAAGGGACTTAACGGGCATTCAGATGTGTTGGCAGGTGTATTGGCCACCAACACACCGGAGTCTCCCCACTGGCAGGCAATTCTCACAGATCGTCATGATGCTGGCGCCATAATTGGGAGTTTTGAGGCCTGGTTGTTGATACGTTCTTTGCGCACTTTGCATCTACGTGTTGAACGAATGTCAAAAAATGCACAAAAAGTTGCTGAATACCTTCAGGGTCATCCAAATGTTGAAGAAGTTTTTTATCCTGGGCTGATTGATTTTGAGGGACACAATACCGCTAAGCTACAGATGAAGGGAGGATACGGCTCACTCCTGTCTTTCTGTATAAAAGGGGATAGGTCAAATGCATTGCGTATTTTGGGTAAACTTGATCTTTTTCACCGTGCAACTTCGTTGGGTGGAGTGGAAAGTTTAGTGGAGCACCGTTACACGATTGAACCAAATACAGGGATACCTGAAAACTTATTACGCCTGTCAGTTGGTATAGAAGATATTGATGACTTGATCGCAGACTTGGGTCAGGCTTTGGTGTAAGCCAATTTTAATTGACATGTCCGAAGTGTGATAAAAATTTGCTGATTATTTTTAATAAGCCTTTCAACGTACTGTCACAGTTCACAGACCATACGGCTCAAAACCTTAAACGTGAAACTTTATCTGCTTACGTGCCGGTACCTAATGTATACCCTGCGGGTCGGCTGGATCGCGACAGTGAAGGACTGTTGCTGTTAACTGATAATGGCAAACTTCAAGCGAGTATCACCCAACCAAAAAATAAAATGCCCAAAACTTATTGGGTGCAAGTGGAGGGCATGCCGACTGTTACGGATCTTTCTAAGTTAATGGGTGGATTAAATTTAAAGGATGGAATGACAATTCCGGCAAAAGCACGTTTAATAGCTGAACCAAAAAACCTTTGGTTGCGGGACCCGCCCATTCGTACGCGAAAAACTGTATCTGATAGTTGGATTGAATTGATCATCGTAGAGGGCAAGAACCGACAGGTTCGGCGAATGACAGCGGCAATAGGCTATCCAACGCTTCGGTTAATTAGAGTTGCAATTGGTGAGTGGTCTTTAGGTGACCTTCAGCCTGGTGAATACTCCTCCGTGACGTAATGACTTTTCAAAACTGACCATTTGTTTAGGGTAGATGTATGCAACATTTAGATCTCCAGATGGTGGATAGGTTGGCTATTGTCACCTTGAATCGTCCAAATAAAAAAAATGCCTTATCAGAGAATATGTTTGAAGAGCTTTTTGATGTGGGGAGCCAGTTACAGAAAACAAAACATCTACGAGCTGTTATCTTAACTGGTGCAGGAAACAACTTTTGTGCGGGGATCGATTTAAATTTTTTGCAGACACTTTTGCCACGAATGGAAGAAGTTCGAGACCAAATGCGTAATCCACCAGTGGGAGAGGCCGCAAACTGGTTTCAAAGGCCATGTTACATCTGGCGGCTTCTTCAAGTTCCAGTGATCGCCGCTATCGATGGAATTTGTATAGGTGCTGGGCTTCAATTAGCCTTATCTGCTGATATCCGATTGGCAGGTCCTAAGACACGTATGAGCATTATGGAGGCTAAGTGGGGACTAATTCCTGATATGGGAATCACACAGGTCTTGCCCCAATTAATGAGGGTCGATCAAGCAAAAGAGTTAATGATGACGGGACGAATACTCGATGCAAAGGCGTCCGAACAGGTGGGACTGATTACACGAATTGTAGATGACCCCCTTGCTGCTGCAAAAGATTTAGCAAAAGAAATCATGAGTTTTAGTCCTGAAGCTGTGAACGGCAGCAAGGCCCTCGTAGACAAGACATGGAATTTGTTACCAGGCCTTGGCTTGGCAGTTGAAGCTCAGATTCAGTCTGAAATTATAGGTACTCCGAATCAGATAGAGTCAGTATTTGCCGGACTAGAAAAACGTCCTGCAAATTTTGAATAATGGGCATTCATTTGCAGTACTAAATTACGACCATTTCTGAATTTATCTGATTAAAACGACATTTTGTCGAAAACGGTACAGCACGCTAGAGTTTTTCATGAATTGTGAGGCAGTCATAATAGATAAAAAGTAGTAATAAGTATGTCTGGCCTAGCGTCTACCTCTCCCACCGCAAAACCCTCAGTATCCGTCTTGCGCGGAAACTTAATGTTGATGATTGCCATGATCACATGGGCCGCCGGTTTTCCAGCTGCGGACTACTTGTTGCACCACGGTTGGGGCTCACTTTTCATCATCAATGTGCGATACATTTTAGTAGTTGGAGTTTTATTGCCGCTATGGATCTTTGTGGATGGACCCCGCGCGTTACTGGATGCAGATTGGATACGCGGTCTTTGGGTGGGCGGTATTTCATTTGGGTTTGGAGCTTACCTTTTAATTGTTGCCCAATATTTAACCGATCCAGTTCTGGTGGCAATTATAGCTGCTGCAATGCCTATTGCAGGTACAATTATTGAAGTTTTCTATAAAGAGCGTGTCCTAGAATGGCGATTTTTTGTGGGATTGGTTTTCACGGTTTGTGGGGGGGTTATTGCTGCAGGTCAGGCTCAAGCAACTTCGTTTGAATTGGGCATCGCATTGGCGGTCATTGCGACATTATTATTTGCTTGGGGGTCTCACGCAGCCGTTCGCAGCTTTCCAAAACTTACCACTCTAGGCCGAATGACAATTACTTTTTCTGGTGGTTTTGTTGCAGTAGTCTTGGCCGCAATAATATCATTAATCTTAGGGCATGACTTCTTCCCAGCTCGATCGATCACTTTTTATGATTTGGGAATGCTCAGCGTCTATAGTATTTTGGCAATCATGATTTCCCAATATTTTTGGTTACTTGGTGTGGAGCGTTTGGGTATCGCTTTGGCTTCTTTTCACATAAACACGGCACCTTTTTATGTGATGTTAATTTTGCTAGTTTTAGGATCAGCTTGGAGTTGGACACAGGCGATTGGGGCTGGGTTTGTGGCGCTTGGGGTATTTGTATCTCAACTGAAGCGATAATTTTTAACTTTCTAAATCTTTTGATGGTATAATTGGAAAGAATGTCATTTTTGAACTTAGTCCAAACCAGCTTTGGCCCTTTAAAGTTTTATGAATGCCAATATCTACTAATCGGTAGAAACTTTTTCGATCAATAAGAGCCTCAAGTTCATCACGTACAAGAATATAGGGCGAGGGCTCTCCAGTCTGTATGTCACGTTCAACTCGAATAGGATTTTTGGGGCCAGCTACCATTTTGTCACCGACCTGCGTGGTGAAATGTAGGTCTCCATCGATCTGATTGAAATCTACTGCGACAAAGGGCGCATCGTCTACAACTATGCCTACTTTCTCCACTGGCGTAACGAGATAATAATTGCCGTCCTCCCGTTTTAGAATAGAAGAAAACAGTTTCACCAATGCTGGTCTCCCAATTGGTGTTCCAAGATAAAACCAAGTGCCATCCCGTGCGATCCTAATATCGAGGTCCCCACAAAATGGGGGGTTCCAAAGATGTACTGGAGGTAAGCCCTTACTTTTACTGGCTGCGTTAACACTTGCAGCAAGGTTTTCTGCTGATGGGGTATTGATAATTTTTCCACTCATGTCTTCCCGCCCCTTTTCGTCGTACTAACCTATATGTAGAACGTTATTAATTTATATGAGGCAATATCATGACTGAAGCAAATAAGCTTGTCACGCAAATTGAGAAACTTGGTGAAAAGCTCGACGAAGTGCGAGCAATGATTAGCCAGGTTTTCATTGGCCAAGATCGGGTTGTAGAGCAAATTCTCATAACGCTTTTAAGTGGTGGCCATGCAATTTTGGTCGGGTTGCCAGGTTTGGGAAAAACTAAGTTGGTAGAAGCGCTATCAGTTGTGATGGGAGTACATGGTAACCGGGTACAATTTACCCCTGACTTGATGCCTGCTGATATTCTCGGTTCTGAAGTGTTGGAGGCAGCAGAGGATGGGTCAAAGTCATTTAGATTCATAAAGGGCCCAGTCTTTTGCCAACTACTCATGGCAGATGAAATTAATAGGGCCAGCCCGCGGACCCAATCTGCTCTTTTGCAGGCAATGCAAGAGGGTACTGTTACAGTCAGTGGACAAAATCGGCATCTGGGATCTCCATTTCACGTCTTAGCCACGCAGAACCCTATTGAACAAGAAGGCACTTATCCCCTTCCAGAAGCGCAGCTGGATAGGTTTCTGTTGGAAATCCAAGTTCAATATCCAGATCGGGCGGCTGAGCGAGATATCTTACTGGCAACTACGGGTACTAAGAAAATTTCCCTGAAACCAGTATTTGATGCAAGCCAGATTTTAGCGGCGCAAACTTTAATTCGCCAAATGCCTGTTGGGGATAGTGTGGTTGAGTTGATTTTGGATTTGGTTCGAGCGTTTCGTCCGGAAGATCCCTCAGCGCCTAATTTGGTGAGAGAGAATATGCGCTGGGGTCCAGGGCCCCGTGCGTCACAGGCTTTAATGCTTGCGGTGCGAGCGCAAGCATTACTGCGTGGTGATTTAGCCCCATCAGCCGTCGATGTCGCATCATTGGCACCCGCAGTTTTAAATCATCGAATGTCTATGGGTTTTGCGGCGCAATCCAGAGGGATGACTCAATTAGAATTGATTTCTGAAGTAACAAATACAATTCTCCAAAAGAAAGCTGGGGCTTGACGCATCAAAAACTTTTGAATGCGGGCCTAGAACTCGCTGAAGGCTGGCCACAATTATTGGCGCAGGCTCAAAGCCTTGCAAATAGCTTTATCGCTGGTGGACATGGGCGCAGAAGGGCTGGAAATGGGGATACTTTTTGGCAATTCCGTCCTGCACGGCAGGGTGACAATCTAAAGGACATTGATTGGCGCAGAACTGCGCAAGGAGATGAGAACTTTATTCGCCAGAATGAATGGCAAGCTGCCCAATCAATACAATTCTGGGTTGATGGAAGTGCCAGCATGCAATTTCATAGCTCTGCAGACAGCAAACATAAACGGGCAGCTTTTGTATCTTTGGCACTTGCAATTTTACTTTCTAATGCCGGTGAGCGGGTAGGTACAATTGATGGTAAATTGCCAACCAAACAAGGCCGTATCCAAGTAGAAGAGATGGCAAAGCTATTTAGCCTCCCAACAAAAAATGATTTTGGAAGCCCAGAAATAGATTATTTCCAGTCACATAGCTTGATGGTTTTTGCTTCTGATTTTTTTGGTGACGTTAAACTTCTTGAAAAAGCAGTTACTGCTGCAGCTAATTTGCAGATGTCTGGGGTACTTTTGATGATTTTGGACCCTGTTGAAATTACGTTTCCCTTCTCTGGTCGAACAGTTTTTGAAAGTATGGCTGGACAAATACATCATGAAAGCCAACAGGCGAATGGCTTAAAGTCAAAATATTTAGCTGTGTTAAAAGATAGACAAGACAAACTGCAGGCGCTTGCACAGTCTGTGGGCTGGCAGTTTCATTGTCACACTACGGACTCATCGCCAGTAGATGCATTGATATGGCTTTATGGGGCTTTAGGTAATCAGCGATGATTTTTTTTGGATTTTTAGGAATAACTACGCCTTGGCTTCTTCTGGCATTCATCCTGTTGCCAGTTTTATGGTTTGTTTTGCGGGCGGTTCCACCGGCAGCAAAGAGACGCCGCTTCCCAGGCGTTACCCTACTTCTTGAGCTTAGAGATTATGATACTGAACCTGATAATACTCCTTGGTGGCTATTGCTTCTACGAACAATAATTATCAGTTGTCTGATTGTTGGCTTCTCTGAACCTTTTTTAAATTTTGACTCTATAGATGATAAAAATGCTGACTTACTAGTTATAATGGATGGAAGTTGGGCGGATGCCCCTAATTGGAAATCCCAAAAGAAAGAGGCATTACGGGTTGTTCAGCAGGCTAAAAACTCTGGCCAGAAAGTAGCCTTTCTACAATTAACTGACCCAATTGAAAGTTTAGTATTTTCTGCGGCGTCAGATGCTCAGAGACAAATTCAGGCAGCTGAGCCAAATGCGTGGCTCCCAAATATCAAACCTGCGGAAATATTAACTAATTTAGATAATTTTGATACTTATTGGATAGCATCTGCCGTTCAATGGCCCAGGCAAAGTGAATTTATAGAAGTCTTGTTAGATAAGGGTAATGTTAGGGTCTCGCAAACTAGTACGGCATTGTTTGGATTATTACCAATCAGCTTTACTGAGCAAGGTATTAAAGTGACTGGGACTAGGTTGAAATCAAAATCAACTCAGCAGGTCCCTATCAATATAATGGGACTAGACCCCTCAGGTGTAGAACGGCTCCTTCAGGCTTCTGTCTTAAACTTTGAAGTAGGTATGTTGCAGGCATCTGAAGCAATCAAGTTACCAAAAGAAATACGAAATCGTATTACCCGGATAATGGTTGTGGGCCAGCAGTCAGCAGTTGGTGTACGAGTTTTGGGTGATAATAATAGTCGTTCAGAAGTTGCGATTATTTCTGGTGATTTTGGTGCGCGTGAGGGGTTGAAGTTATTGTCCCGCGAACATTATCTCACCAAGGCGCTAGAACTTTCTAATGATTTGATTGATGGAACCATAGAAGATATTTTGCTAGCTAACCCAGATGCTATAATACTTACTGATATCGCTAAAATTAGTGCAAGGGCAGCCATGACCGAGTGGATTGAGCAAGGCGGTACCCTGATACGCTTTGCCGGTCCAAACTTGGCAGCTGCCAACCACGATCTACAGAAAACTGATGACTTAATGCCTGTTAAGCTACGGAGGGGAGGTCGCTCACTGGGGGGCGCAATGTCTTGGGGATCGCCAAAAACACTTCAGCCCTTCGAGGAAGACACTCCATTTTTTGGTCTTCCAACGCCTACAGAAGTGAAAGTTACGGCCCAAGTCTTAGCCCAGCCAAGCCCTATGCTTTCCACACATGTAATTGCACGATTGAGCGATGGTACTCCGTTGGTTACTCAAAAAAAACTTGGTCAAGGACGGGTGGTTCTGTTCCATATTACTGCAAATACAGAATGGTCTAATTTGCCAATTTCAGGACTATTTGTTTCAATGTTGGATAGGCTGGTAAGTAATGGCGCCAAGGCATCTTTTGAACCTGTTGCCCTGGCTGGGACTACATGGAAATTGAGCCAAGAATTAAGTGCTTTTGGTAAACTTAAATCTGCTGGTGACCGCGCTGGAATTGATGGCCAGTCTCTCATCGATAAGGGGATTACAAGTAAGTCCCCACCCGGTATCTATGAGAAAGAGACGCTCCGGTGGACAATAAATCTCCTTAAAGACGATAGTAATTTCAAGCCGCCAAACTGGCCGTCTTTGGTGGATCTAGTTGGCCCACTTATATCTCCACTCCAATCACTGACAGCTTTGTTTTTGCTTGTTGCCTTAGTCTTGTTAGCGTTTGATGTTTTAATATCCTTGTGGATGTCTGGGAAGTTATTGGGAGTGGGGACTATATTTGCCGCTCTGCTTGCACTCCTTAGCCTTACACCGGAAAACAGTAGAGCGCAGACAGTCAGTGATCGGTCAATCATAGCTACTCGCGATGTAGTCCTCGCCTATGTGCGTACTGGAGATGTTCGGCAAGATGAAATATCATCCGCTGGATTACTGGGCCTCTCGCTAGCTCTAAACCAACGCACCTCAATTGAACCGGTAACCCCTCTGGGGGTTTCTCTGGCGGTCGATGAACTTTCCTTCTACCCCTTTTTGTACTGGCCAATAACTCCAGCTCAGAAAACTCCCACTGCAGATGAGTTGCAAAAGTTGAACCGTTATCTGAAGGGTGGTGGGCTAATTTTGTTTGATACAAAAGATGCTGATATTTCTAAGTTTGGGCAAAGTACAATCGAAGCACAGACCTTGAAAGAAATAACCGTTGGCCTTAATTTACCTCCTCTTTCTTTGATTTCACGGGACCATGTTCTTACTCGCAGCTTTTATCTTCTACAAGAGTTTCCAGGGCGTTATGCTGGGACAGAAGTTTGGTTGGAGGCGAGTAGTGCGAAAGAGAATACCATAAACAAAAAACCGTTTAGAAACTCTAATGACGGCGTTACTCCAGTCATTATTGGTGGAAATGATTGGGCTTCGGCGTGGGCTGTTGATAATTCTGGACAACCACTTTTACCTGTTGGCCGTGGGGTATCAGGTGAAAGACAACGGGAAATAGCTCTGCGCTTTGGCATTAACCTGATTATGCACGTGCTGACTGGAAACTATAAATCTGATCAGGTGCACGTTCCCGCTTTACTAGACCGGTTAGGAAAATGATCAAAACTTCAATCTTCTTTGACCCGTTAATCCCAACTTCCATTATCATGTTGGTTGTAGCATTAGCCTTTATTTTATTATTTGTTTGCCTAGTTAGGCGACTGTCCGGATGGTTTTGGCGTGGCTGTGCGGTTGTTTGTGTATTAATGGCCTTGGCAAATCCAGCTTTAAAAACAGAAGACCGTCAGTCAGAGTTGGACGTTGTAATTATAATAATTGATAGAACGTCGAGCCAACAGCTTAAAAACCGTCCCAATCAAAATGTGAAAGCACTAGAACATATAGTCTCGATGCTCCAAGCCCGGGCCAATACTACGATGCGCATAATTGAGGTGGGAGATACGCCAGGAAACAAAGGCTCTTTGTTAATGTCCAATTTGGCAAATGTGATAGCGGAAGAGCCTCAGGATCGTTTAGCAGGGGTAGTTGTTATTTCGGATGGTCAAATCCATGACGCTGATTTGGCTCCAATTATGGGCTCTCCCCTCCACCTCTTGTTAACCGGTGAGCCAAAGGATTGGGATCGTAGATTAGTGATAAAAAATGTTCCAGGCTTTGCTATTTTGGGCGAGCCTGTAGTAATATCCGTGATGTTGGAAGATCAAGGCGCAGCGCCTAAAGAATCCTTTGCTGAACTTTTTCTTTCAGTTGATGAGAACCCAAACACCCCATACAATATTCCTTTAAACAAATTTGTGCAGATTGAGGTTCCGTTAGTACATGGTGGAATTAACGTTTTACAATTCTCGACGCCAGAAATCTCTGGGGAACTTACGGGACAAAATAATTCAGCAGTTATTCAGATTAATGCAGTGAGAGAGCGGTTGCGGGTTCTGTTGGTTTCGGGTGTCCCCCATCCAGGTGAACGCACTTGGAGAAACTTGCTAAAATCTGATAGCAATGTTGATTTAGTACATTTCACAATTTTGCGTCCTCCTGGAAAAAAAGATGATGTACCAGTAACAGAGCTATCTTTGATAGCATTTCCAACACGTGAGTTATTCTTAGAAAAGATTAACGAATTTGATTTAATTATTTTTGATCGATATAAACGTCGAGGCCTTTTGCCCGCTGCCTATTTTGAAAGTATTTCAGAATATGTGCGTCAGGGAGGCGCTATTTTAGTTGCGGCAGGTCCTGACTTTGCGGGGGTTAATAGTCTTTATCGATCTCCTTTGGGTTCCATATTGCCTGGGCGGCCTACATCTCGTGTTTTTGAGGAACCTATTTTACCCGTAGTGACGAATCTTGGTCAAAAACATCCGATAAGTCAGGGTTTAGAGGATTTTGCACCTGAGCAGGGTTGGGGGCGCTGGATGCGTCAAATTGAATTAGAGGCTACGTCTGGTGATATTTTGATGACTGGAAAACAGGAGAAACCATTGCTTTTGGTTGATCGGGTTGGTGCTGGACGGGTGTCACTTTTGGCGTCAGACCACGCATGGTTGTGGGACCGAGGCTTTGAAGGGGGAGGTCCACAAGCTGAATTACTGCGCAGGTTGGCTCACTGGTCGATGAAAGAACCTGAACTTGAGGAAGAGGCCTTATTTGCAGCCTCCAGTGAGACTGGTCTGAGAGTTACCCGCCGAAGTATAAAAAACGATGACATCCTGGAGCTTGAGGTTACTACCCCAAACGGAGATTTAATATCTTCTAACTTTGATGAAATTGCTCCTGGACGTTATCAAACATTGATATCCAATGATCAGCAGGGAGTTTATCGCTTGCGATCAAATGAACTCGAGGTTGTTACCGCGTTGGGCCCAACGGCACCACGCGAATTTGTGCAGACTATTGCTTCAGTGGATCCCTTTGGCCCTATTTTGAAAAAAACGGGTGGTTCTGTGAATTTAATTTCTTCTGCTTTACCTAAATTACGCAATATCCGTAGTGGACGACCTGCTTATGGGCGAGGTTGGATTGGGCTTATCAAGCGTGACGCATATACCACCCAAGGCATTAAAATAAAGCAGCTTCTACCATCCTGGGTGTATCTACTTTTAGCCTTGTCCAGCCTAGTTTTTGGCTGGATCAGGGAGGGCCGTAAAGTATTTTTATCGAATCCGTAAGTTGGATCTATTTAACTGATCAATTGATGTGCAACCCATAAGTTTTAGACCCCGCTCTAATTCCATTTTGTACTGATTAAGAGCTCTCTCAACGCCTGCTTGCCCTGCTGCGCCCAGGGCATAGAGATAAAGTCGCCCCCCCGAGCAAGCTTTTGCGCCAATAGACAAAGCCTTTAAAACATGCGTGCCTCTTTGGATGCCTCCCTCGCATATGACGTCTATCTTATCCCCAACTGCATCAACAATTTCAGCTAATTGATCAAAAGGAGCGCGTGAGCCATCTAATTGACGTCCACCATGGTTTGATACCATTATGCCAGTAGCACCAATATCTACAGCCCTCTTAGCATCTTCAACACTCATTATTCCTTTTAGCGCAAAATGGCCGTTCCACTGTGAGCAGAGCTTTTCAGCATCATTCCAATTCATTGATTGGTCAAGCATTGTGGAAAAATATTCACCAATTGAGGTCGTTACATTTGTTCCAGCTCCAACATAATCTTGTAAATGTGGTAATTCAAATTTGGATTTTGTTAAAAAGTTTATTCCCCACATGGGCTTAGTTATGAAGCTTAATAAACTACTGGGCGTTATTTTGGGTGGAATAGTAAACCCAGTTCTTAGATCTCTTTCCCGGTTTCCACCTGTTATTGTGTCAACTGTAAGTGCTAGAACATCAAATTTTGCTGCCTTTGCTCTTTCTAACAAGCTATCGTTAAGTCCCCGATCTTTATGAAAATAAAATTGAAACATTTTGGGTGCATCGCTTAAAGTTGCGATTTCTTCGACACTTACTGTACTTAAAGATGATACCCCAAACATTGTACCATATCTTTGAGCAGCCTTAGCTACGGCTCGCTCTCCATCATAATGAAATAACCGCTGCACCGCAGTCGGTGCACAGTAAAGTGGCATATCTATTTTTTTGCCAAATATTGTTGTCGATAAGTCAACTTTATCCACGCCTGCCAATACGTTTGGTATCAGGTCAACATCGTCAAAAGATGAGGTGTTTCTCCTATAAGTAATTTCATCATCGGCTGCTCCGTCAATGTAGTTAAAGACTGGTGAAGGTAATCGTTTTTTTGCCAGTTTTCGAAAGTCTTGAAAATTATGACAATGTTTTAATTTCATTTTAAGTTCCAAAAACTGTAGGTGAGGTTTCTAACTTACGCTGCCGATACTTAGGTTCGTCACAATACGAATGACCTTTATGATCACATATCCATGCGCCTTGGGCCTGTCAAAAAATATTTAGTTTAAGCACTCTTGAAAATATGAAGCCTTATTCCCACATCCAAAATGGATCGCTCAATTGGGGGTCCTTAGTTTATGACCCTGCCCTTCCTGGGAGGGTCAAATAGAAATCGCTTTTGAAAGGATTATACTATGCGTTCGTTTGATTTTGCACCACTTTATCGTGCTACCGTTGGATTTGATCAAATTGCTGACCTCATGGACCGCGTGTCGACCAATGATGTTAGTCAATCAAACTATCCACCCTACAACATTGAAAAGACATCTGCAGATGGATATCGTATCTCGATTGCAGTTGCTGGGTTTTCAGAGAATGATCTTGCGATAGAGGTCAAAGAAAATACTCTTTATGTCTCTGCTCGCAAACCTGAAACAACAGATGATAATATATACCTACACCGTGGTATTGCTACCCGTGCTTTTGATCGTAAATTCCATTTAGCAGATCATGTGCGTGCGACTGCGGCTAGTCATTCTGATGGGATGCTACACATAGATTTGGTACGAGAACTACCAGAGGCTTTGAAGCCAAGGCGTATTGAGATTAATAGTAAAGACCCGCTTCAGGTTGGAACAGCACAAAATTAATTTAGGCATACGTATTTTTAAATTAGGGAGCATATTCATTGTGCTCCCTAGTCTGCCAGCGCTCAATTAATCAAATTTTGTTGCTACACGGACATACAAATATATTTCATTTCTAAATATTCATCCATGCCGTGATGACTGCCTTCTCGTCCTAAGCCGGACTGTTTTACTCCACCAAAGGGCGCCACCTCTGTTGAAATGATCCCGGTATTCACACCAATTATTCCATACTCAAGCGCTTCAGCAACTTTATAAACACGGCTTAGGTCTTTTGCGTAAAAGTAAGCGGCCAAACCAAATATTGTATCGTTGGCCATCGCGATTACGTCATCTACATTATCAAACTTAAATAGTGGCGCCATCGGCCCAAAAGTTTCTTCTTTGCTAACGTTCATTTCTTGGGTGACGCCGGTCAGTACTGTGGGCTCAAAAAAAGTACCGCCTAATTCATGCGGTTTCCCACCAGTCTCAATTGAAGCACCTTTTGAAACCGCATCAGTGATATGTTCCTCCACCTTTGAAAGTGCAGGCTTGGATATCAATGGTCCAAGATCAGCTCCGTCAAAACCGTCGCCTACTTTCATCGCCTCAACTGCGGCTACTAATTTAGTAGTGAAGGCATCATAAATACCAGATTGAATATATAATCGATTGGCGCAGACACAGGTTTGGCCGTTGTTCCGAAATTTAGACGCCAATGCTCCAATTACGGCTTCATCTAAATCTGCGTCATCGAATACAATAAATGGTGCGTTGCCACCCAATTCCATTGAGCATTTTTTAATTTGATCTGCCGCTTGCTTTAGTAAAATACGACCAACTGGAGTGGAGCCAGTAAATGTTATTTTGCTTACTTTAGGATTTTCACAGAATTCCTTGCCTGCTGCCGATGAGTCATTTGAAGGCAAAATCTGCAAAATACCAGATGGCAGACCGGCTCTCTCTGCTAAGACGCCTAATGCTAATGCGGAAAAAGGTGTCAATTGGGAGGGGCGTGCTACAAACGCACATCCAGCAGCCAATGCAGGTGCCGCCTTACGAGTAATCATTGCGTTAGGGAAGTTCCAAGGAGTTATAGAAGCCGCCACGCCTATAGGCTGCTTGATCACAGTGATACGTTTATCAGCCTGATGGCCTGGAATTGTTTCCCCGTAATTGCGCTTTGCTTCTTCAGCAAAAAACTCAACAAAAGACGCCCCATAGGCTATTTCACCCATGGCCTCTGCGAGAGGTTTACCCATTTCTGCTGTCAGTATTTTTGCGAGATCAGCCTGATTCTCCATCATAAGGTTGAACCAAGCTCGTAATGTATTCGAGCGGTCTTTGGCCGATAAGGCAGCCCATTTTTTTTGTGCAGTTTGCGCGCCATCTATTGCACGGGCTAAATCTGCTCGGGAAAGATCGGCAACTTTGGCGATGACATCTCCTCGGGCGGGATTGATCACGTCAAATGTTGATCCATTTTCTGAATTAACCCATTCGTTATTGATGAAAGCCTTTGTTTGTAGCAGGCTAGGATCAGAAAGTATCGATTGTAAATTTGTAGTTGAATCAAGCATTTTGGCCTCCATTACTTTAAGATGTGAAAGCATTTAGCCGTTCATTTGTCCATAGGAGTAACATTTTGAAGTTAGATGATGATTATGCAAATGCGGCTTATATACCAAACGCTGAAGGATACTTAACCCGTTGGGAGGACGCTGCACGTCAATATCGTGAAGCCGAACATTCCCTCGGTCGCGCACAGCTAAATCTTCCTTATGGCGATCACCCCGAACAGCTATTTGACCTTTTTTTTCCAGCAGGCCGACCCTTGGGACTTATGGTTTTTGTTCATGGCGGTTACTGGATGCGCTTTGGTCGCCATGATTTTTCACATTTGGCCGGAGGTGCCACTCTTAAGGATTGGGCTGTCGCGGTACCAAGCTACCCATTAGCCCCAGCGGCAAGTATCCCTGAAATAACTCAATCAATTGTTGCTGCAATTAATACAGCTGCAGCTCGTATCTCTGGGCCAATTGTCTTAACTGGTCACTCTGCTGGAGGACATTTAGTTGCACGCATGGGACAGGCCAACATAGGGCTTCTGGAAGCTGTTTATGATAGAATCGTGCGGATAGTGCCAGTTTCGCCGGTGTCAGATTTACGGCCGTTGATGCAAACTTCAATGAATGAAACATTAAAACTGACAGCTATCACAGCTAAAGCTGAGAGCCCGGCGCTTCACTCAAAACCAGAAAAAATTGATCTGCATGTTTGGGTTGGTGCGAATGAGCGGCCAGTTTTTATTGAACAGGCTGAACTTTTGGCAAACAAATGGAAATCAACTCTGACATTAGAGCCGTTACGCCACCATTTTAACGTGATTGAGGGTTTAGAGGATCCAAATAGCCTTTTGATTAATGTATTACTTAAGAAAAATTGAATACTATAAAACCGCTTAAATTGGATCAGAGTTTAGAATGAGTGAGATAAATTTTATTTTTGAAATTATTCTGCCAGCAGCTGCTATGTGGGTAATGGCTTGGGTTATCCCATCTTTATTATCTAGATTTTTAACAAAATCCACTATTGGCTTAGTCGTAAATGGAATTTTTTCGTCTACAATAATGATGGCCATTGGGATTGCATATTTGTATTTCGTAATTAGAAGTCCGGAGGTGGGTAGTTCCATTGAGCCAATAGTTGCCTTTGCATCAAGAAGTTTATCATTTGCACTGCTATGGGCGCCTATTTTAATTTTAAATTTAATTATGCAACCGCAGTATTGGAAACCTTAGGTGTGGTTTAACCAACTGAGTTAAGTTCAAATTATATTAGGTGTATATCCTGATAATCCCGCATCATTGTCTTAGAAAATATCTCTAAGACCTGCGACATGAATGCTTACACTCATAACAAAAGCTTGAAAAAATAATTCTCTTACCTAAAATACAGTATAATTTTTTTATATAATTTGTTGGAAGTAATCATGTCTGAAACTGAACAATTATTTGACAAATTCTGTCATGCACAGGCCTCTTTTGAAAGCTCTCGGCACATCTATCGACGTGATCACCAGCCGGGGCAAGTACGCCGCTTTTTTAACACTAGCTTCACTGCATTCGAACTTCGTCGTTACATGATGAATTTTTACTTTTCTAAAGGCAGCTTTACGATCTCAGAGCTTGTTGATGTATCAACTTTTAGCCGTCCCACCGTAAATTCAACGGTACATGAAGCATTGAAAATGGATTATTTAGAGAAGGTATCAGTTCTAGGTGATCGTAGGCGCCATGACTTTCGCCCAACCGAGCCAATGCTCAAAGCTTGGCAAAATTATTGCAATGCCCTTCTTACAAAACCTGAGTTTTCTTATGCTCTAAAACTTGCGCAAACGCTCATCTCTATGCGAGAATTGGAGGCCCAATCAGTTCGGCATAATATGTAATATTTTTTAACCTTTTTTGCTTTTAATTTGCGTGTTGTAAATAACCGGTACGATCTAATTTGAGAGCTAAATTTGATGATTGAAGTGCCGGAACTTCGGTATATGCCATACAAAGATGGTCGGATTGCATTCCGTGAGTCCGGCGATGGACCAGCTATCTTTTTGCTTCATGGTATGAACGGTGATAGCCGAAGTTGGGCCTATTTATTTCATTCTCTCAACTCTTCTTTTCGATTAATTGCATGGGATGCCCCAAGCTTTGGAAAATCTGATGTTTTTGGAGACGAAGTGAACGATTTCAAAAATGCGGCGAAAGCTCTGATGCAAGGGCTAGAGATAAAAAGCGCAGTTGTGATTGGACATTCAATGGGGGGCTTGGTGGCCTTGCAATTGGCTGCCGATGAGACTGATTTAGTTGCAGGCCTGATTTTATCCTCAAGCCATTTAGGATTCGGC
>CAJWTH010000009.1 GCA_913047725.1 uncultured Planktomarina sp. | reverse complement strand
GATAGTGTCATTGCCTCATTAAGAAAAACCCATGGCCATACAGGCCCTAATACACTTTCTATAAGCACTAAAATGCTTACTTCAGCTGCGGGAACGTGACTAGCACCCCAAGTAACTAAAGCGATCCCAATCCCTATCCCAAAAGCGCCCATCCCAAGAATGATGATCAGATCCAAAGTTAAAACTCTTAAGCCAGTTCCTATTAGAAGCGCCATGCCGGCACCGATCACAACGCAGATCACGCCACCAATGAATGTACCACCTAAAATATCATCCTTTCCACTTCTTCGGGCCATCACTAGCATCAGAGCAAACCAAAAACCTGATAGGAGGGCTAGTAGATTGCCGATATTATTTCCTAATTGATATCCTGATTTGACCATAAAATAGATCCCCACAATGGCGAATGTCATTGCAACCCAAGTAATTGGTCGAGGACGTTCATTGATCCATAGCCACCCGATTGTAGCAGCCATGAAAGGTGTGGCGGATAAAATAAGTAGGGTTGACGCAACCGTGGTGTAAAGCATCGCAAAAACATAAGAGGCAAAGGCTAAAGATAGAACTATGCCGATCACAAAGTCGTTTCTGTCGATACTTTTAAGAAATTTAAAAGGGGCAACCTTTCTTCTTAAACAACACACTAGTCCTACCATAAAGCATAGACTTAAGGATCTATAAAAAAGAATTTGAAATCCATCTGCATGTGATAACAATCTCATATACAGACCAACAAAACTCATAAAAGTACCACCCGTTAGGATTAATAAAACAGCGTGCTTCTTCAACATGGTGGGGTCTTTCGATCGCTTTTCAAATTGTAAGCTTTATCTAGTAACTAATTGCACTATGTTACCGTACACAAACGAAGTCTATTCTATATAATTTTTAAGTGACAAGTATTCATCAAATTATCTTGAAAAGACCATCAACAATAATGGAAATAATTCATGTTACGAACAAATTCACAACTGATTACGTTTTGTATCTTTATACTGGTTGGCTTCGGCTATGGTAAATCAATTAGTGCCTCAGAATTAGAAATAACAACAATTTCAGTCGGTACTGGAGCAGTTGCAGAACAAGGAATGAAGGTAAAAGTACATTATACTGGAACCTTATTGGATGGGACAGTTTTTGATAGCTCTATTCCCCGGAAAAAACCTTTCGAATTTATATTAGGAAAAGGTCAAGTAATTAGAGGATGGGAGCAAGGTATTCTTGGAATGAAAGTGGGAGAGAAGCGGAAGCTCTTTATTCCACCTGAGCTTGCTTACGGTGCAAATGGTGCTGGAGCGAGTATTCCTCCAAATTCAGATCTAATTTTTGATGTGGAGTTACTAGATGTTGGGTTTCCGCCAAAGCTAACTGGCGTTAATTCTGAACAACTAATCGAGGCCCAGAAAAATAACGTATTGATTGTTGATATCCGGGCTAAGGAAGAGTGGCTGGAAACCGGCATAATTGATGGTTCTAAAACAATTACAGCATTCACGGAGGAGGGTAATTTGCACCCTCAATTTAGGGAAATCTTTTTCCCTTTGGTTAAAGGACTAGATGAGAATATTTTACTATATTGTCGGAGTGGGAACCGCTCGGCAATGATAGGAAACGCCCTTGTGGATCAGTTGGGCTTCACGAATGTTATGCATTTATCTGGTGGCATTGTTGAATGGAAGAACCAAGGATTCAAAACGGTTGTATACAAAAATCCATGAACAATATTTGTGTAAAGCCTCTAAGGATCAGGCGTGACTGAAATTGCAATCTCTGGCGCAGGTATAGGTGGATTGGTTACGGCGCTGTGCCTCAAATACCAGGGTTTTGATGTAACAGTTTTTGAGGCAGATACTGAGATAAGGGCACTTGGTGTCGGTATTAATATAATGCCACATGCGTCAAAGTTATTAATAGAACTTGGGCTTGGCAGGCAACTTGATGAGCTTGGGATTCGAACTCGGTGCATTGAATACCGCACAAAGTTTGGTCATTTAATACAATCTGATCCTCGCAGCGTTGAGGCTGGTTTTGAAGCTCCACAATATTCGATCCATCGTGGTGAATTGCAAGCTATGTTGGCGAGTGAGGTTAAAAAACGGCTTGGCAATAGCGCTATTAAATTAGGTAAACCTGTAGTTGGTTTTCGCCAAGGTGATGGCTTTGTAACTATATTATTTGAGGATGGCTCCAAGCTGGATGTTAATCTGTTTGTTGATGCATCGGGCCTCCACTCGAAGATAAGAAAGCAAATGAATCCATTCGAGGGACCATTATGTTATGAGGGAACAATGATGTTCCGGGGTGCTACTGAAACAGATCTGATTGGCGATGGCAAAACAATGGTCATAGCCGGCGATCATGATGTTAAGTTTGTGACTTACCCCATAAGCGAGTGCGCGCGTCAAAGTGGTCGCGCTTTGACTAATTGGGTGGCAGAGATACGCCACAGCAAGCCTAGGCATATTAATGATGCGGATTGGGGTAGGGGTGCTACAATAGATTTCGTAAAACCGTTTGAAGACTTTTTTATGCACGACATGAATTTGATTGAAATTATGAAAAAAACTGAAGTTGTTACCGAATATCCTATGGTAGACAGAAATCCTTTACTCTCTTGGGTTGAAGGTAATGTCGCGTTGCTGGGTGATGCAGCACATCCAATGTATCCAATTGGAGCTAACGGTGCGAGCCAAGCAATACTTGACGCTTGGGCTATTGCTCATTGTCTTTCAGAAGAACCTAATACAGGTGGTTTGAAGGCTTATGAATTCGCGCGGCTGCCGATAACTACCGATGTTGTAGAAAGTAATAGGAAAGGTGGCCCAGAAAAGGTCCTGGATATAGCAGCTGCAAGGGTGAGTGGGCCGAATGACCGAATTGAAGACTTAATTTCTTCAAGTGAGTTGAAACAGGTAGCAAGTTC
This sequence comes from uncultured Planktomarina sp., assembly GCA_913047725.1. GTDB lineage: Bacteria > Pseudomonadota > Alphaproteobacteria > Rhodobacterales > Rhodobacteraceae > Planktomarina. The sequence continues at coordinate 32,354 of CAJWTH010000009.1, read as the reverse complement.
TTACAAAAAAATTGCTGGGATTGAAAAAAATAGAGTCTAACCTACTAATTTTCCATTAATTTATCAATGTGGAAGGCCGTTTTGCGCAGGGCCGTTTCAATTAGTTTGCGCTTTTCCAAAAACCGGCTGCTGGGAACTGGAATTGATATTGCAACCACATCCCCCGAAAGGTCATTAAAAGCAAAGCCGATAGCAGAAATACCTATTGTGTGAGCATCTTCGTCATAGGCGAGACGGTTGTGTCTGATTCCTGAGAGCTTTTGTTCTATCTTTTTTATATCACTAATTATACCCCGTCGATCCCACTCATCAGTAACAAGTGAATGTGCGGCTTTTGGTAAAATACGGGACAAACATGCCATTCCATTAGCTGTAGTAGTCAACGGAAAAACTTCACCCACAGACGAAATAGTTCGTAACCGTTGTGTGCCCGGTACCTGATCTAAAAATATTACTCCAGCACCTCGGAGAACAGACAAATCGGCTGTCTCCCCTGTGATTTCGGTTAGCTCAGTCAAAAATAAGCGACAGGTTTCTACTATGTTGTAATTTGTTGCTTGAGCCAATGCATTAACTTCTGGTCCAAGCCGCAGACTACCGCCAGATGGGTTTGAAATAACTAAACGCTCTGCTTGCAGAGCATTTGCTATTCTTTGGACTGTGGAACGAGGTAGGTTTACCTGTTTGGAAATCTGGCCGAGGCTGAGCCCAGATTGGTTGTCTTTTAGTACTCTTAAGATACTTGCAGCACGTTCAATTACCTGAATACCTTTTTTTTGTTTTTGAGACATTTAAACTTTTTTAACCCAAATATTTATTTTTTTCAAACTTAACGTAAACCGCCATACGATACAAGTATACTGCATAGCGGCTTTTGGTTGACGTCTTGGTTGTGAATATGCACCAATAGTAGGGACAAGAATCGAAAATCAAAGATGTCTAGCGTGATAAAGATCAGATAGGAGAAGAATATATGCAAGAAATTCGTGGTATAGAGTTTCAAGAAAACCTTAACAACGACATGGGTTTGGAGTTCGTTAACTTAAGTCATCGATTTGGTTACCAATGCCCAAATTGGCCATATTTTAAAGATGTCGCAATCGAACGAAAACATTATATGGCAAAATCTGGTGTTTTAAGTCAGACAATTACCACAACAATGCATGTCACGACGCACATTGATGCTCCGGCACATGTGGTCCAAGGGACCCCTTTTATTGACGAAGTTCCTCTACCTCACTTTTTTGGTAGTGGCCTTGTTGTCTCTATTCCTAAAAAGAAATGGGAAAGCATTACCAGGGAAGATCTTGAAAAGGCCTGCGGACATGCAATTCGCAAGGGAGACGTTCTGATAATAAATACTGGTTGGCATAAGGTTTATGAAGATGGTGACTATTTTCCTTATTGCCCTGGCCTAGTTCCATCGGCGGCAGATTGGATGGTAGAAAAAGGGATCAAGGTTGTAGGACATGACACCCAGGCAAATGATCACCCGTTAGCGACGGCAATTGGGCCGCAAAGAAATGGACCAATTCTGCCTCATCTTGAGGCAGAGTATAAAGAATGGTCTGGTGGAAATGACTGGAAAGATGATTTTCCGGTGTGGGAGCCGGTTCATAATAAGTTATTTTCAAATGGTATTTTGGGAATAGAAAATGTTGGTGGGGATCTGGATTCTGTAACAGGTAAACGTGTAACTTTTGCATTTTTTCCCTGGAACTGGGACCGAGGTGATGGTTGTATTATTCGTTTGGTTGCGATGACTGATAAAAAACAGGCGTATCGCATAGAATCTGGTGAGGCGTTCTAATGCAAGTTAAACGTTTTGAGGCAGCTGAAACCTATGACGCACCCAATCATCACGGAGTGGTTGGACTCCGGTTGCAGGGATTTGAAGAAGGTGGTCCTGAAAATCAGTGGATGGGGTTAAGCCAATTTTTGCCCGGTGGCGGTGCTGGTCCTGATTCAACCCCAATTGAAAAGGTTTATTTTATTGTTGAGGGGGAAATGACCGTCACCATTGATAATGTTGAGACAGTGCTTTCAAAATACGATAGCTGCACAATCCCTGCTGGCGAAACCCGAAAGATTGAGAATCGCACAAACAATACGTGCACTATGTTAGTTGTCATGCCCTATCCGCCCGGAGTAAAACAATGAATTCAATGCAGATGTTTGATGTGCAGGGTAAAACGGCCCTTATAACAGGCGCGTCAGGTGCCTTTGGTATGGTCGCGGCCCGTGTTTTAGCAGAAGCTGGCTGCAGATTAGTTTTGGCTGCTGGCAATGTAGATGCCTTGGATACAATCTCGGAAGAATGCATCGCACTGGGTTCAGAAGTCATTAAGGTACATGGCCGTCCAACTGATGAAACTGCATGCCAATCGATGGTGGATGCAGCTGTATCAGCCATGGGCAGCCTGGATATTTTAGTTGTGGCCTCAGGTATGAATAAAGTTGCGCTAATTAATGATATGGAACCTAAAACCTTTACCGATGTCATGGACGCTAATGTTACGCAGACATGGCTCCTTGCGCGCGCCGCATCAGCGCAAATGAAAGTGCAAGGCCACGGTGGTAAAATTGTGTTAGTTTCGTCTGCTCGTGGCTTGCTGGGACATCCTGCCGGATATACTGCTTATTGTGCATCAAAAGCTGCAGTAGATGGGATGACTAAAGCTCTTGGGTGTGAACTTGGACCAACTGGGATCACTGTCAATGCGATAGCGCCCACAGTATTTAGGTCACCGCTCACTTCATGGATGTTTGAAGATAATGAAAAAGCTAATGCGGTCCGCGCGGGTTTTTTAGCTAGGGTGCCCAAAGGCAGATTGGGTGAACCTGAGGACCTTGCTGGCCCACTTCTATTCTTAGCTTCAAGAGCTTCTGACTTTTATACTGGGCACATTCTTTACGCTGATGGAGGTTATACGGCTGGATGAAACAAGTCTCGTTAATATCGGTTATAGGCGGAGGTTTGATGGGTCATGGAATAGCTTTGACCCTTGCGCGAGCTGGCCATCAGGTGCGTGTAACGGATCCTTCAGATGAGGCTCGCCTTTCTCTTACAACACGCGTGGCGGAAAGTTTAAGGCTTTTAGAAGTTGATGTGAATAAAATAGAGGCCGTTCTTAATAATATTGTGGTTTGTGAGACAATAAAGGAGGCTGTCACAAATGCAGAAATAGTATTTGAGGCTGGTCCAGAAAAACTAGAGGTTAAGCAGCAGATTTTTTCAGATTTGGAGGATTATGCGCCAAAAAACTCAATATTAGCATCTAATACATCTGTAATCCCAATAACCAAAATTATGCAAAACTTAAATGGCAAACACCGTGCCTTAGGAACGCATTGGTGGAACCCTGCGCACTTGATACCCTTAGTTGAGGTCATTAAAACTCAATGGACTGAAGGGAAATATGCGCAGGCTATGTTTGACCTTCTTGCAGCTTCAGGCAAAACTCCAGTTTTGGTCGAAAAAGACGTTGCTGGATTTATCGGTAACCGCTTGCAACATGCATTGTGGCGGGAAGCAATTAGCCTTGTTGAAAATGGGATATGTGATGCTGAAGCGGTTGATACAGTAGTTAAGTCTAGTTTTGGTCGCCGCTTGGCAGTACTTGGACCACTCGAGAATGCTGACCTGGTAGGTACAGATTTAACTTTGGATATCCACCAAAATGTTCTTTTTGACTTGGAAAGCCGTGGTGGAACATCGCCTTACTTGCAAAATATGGTCAAGAGAGGCGAACTTGGTATGAAATCAGGAAAAGGTTTTCACGTGTGGACTGATGAAGCTGCGTCAGAAACACGTAATAGGGTCAGTAAACATCTTCAAAAGCTGGAAGGGATTTTGAAAAACTCATAATTGTATCGCGCACAAATGGGCTTTTTCCTACTCGATTTGATTTAGAACTCTGTCCATTGGGGTGCAGAGTTATTTCTGATACAGTAAAAAAGGAATAAACATGGCGAAGCAACGAAAAACAATTATAACGTGCGCGATAACTGGTGCGATCCATACTCCCACCATGTCTGACGCGCTGCCCTATACGGCTGACGACATTACTTCTCAAGCTATTGCCGCGTCAGAAGCAGGAGCTTCAATACTACACTTACATGCCAGACGTGAGAATGATGGTGGTGTTTCAGTTGAACCTTCTGATTTTGCAAGATTTTTACCTAGAATTAAACAAGCAACTGATGCGATTGTTAATATATCAACTGGTGGAAGCCTGACTTTATCAATAAAAGATCGGGTTAAGCCTGCAACTACATTTTCTCCAGAAATGTGCAGTTTGAATATGGGTTCAATGAATTTTTCATTCCACCCACTGGCTAAGCGATACGATCAATGGAAATTTGATTGGGAAAAAGATTATGTAGAAGGTTCAGAGGGCAATATATTTAGAAATACGTTTCGTGATATTCGGGAAGCTGCAGAAACGTTGGCCCCGCACGACATTAAGTTTGAGCATGAGTGCTATGATGTTGGTCATTTGTATAATTTGAAATTTTGTATGGATACTGGTTTGTTCAAGGCTCCAGTATTTATCCAGTTCATATTTGGCATTCTGGGAGGCATCGGTGCTGATATTGATAATCTAATTTTTATGAAACGCACTGCTGACCGCTTGTTTGGTGATGATTATAGGTGGTCTGTACTTGGGGCAGGTGGGTCACAAATTCCGTTTGCTACTACGGCTAGCCAAATGGGTGGAAATGTGAGAGTTGGTCTTGAAGATAGTTTGCTTATTTCTCGAGGTAAGATGGCAGATAACAATGCCCAACAAGTTGAAAAAATCCGCAGAATAATTGAGGATTTGGGTAGTGAAGTAGCTAGTCCAGAGGAAGCTAGAGAAATACTTGCTCTTAAAGGTGGTGATAGGGTGAACTTCTAAATGAATGCGTTATGGATAATGGTAGATCAGCTTCGTTGGGATTATCTAAGTTGCTATGGTGCCAAGCACATTGATACTCCGAACATAGACTGGCTAGCATCCCGCGGTATGACCTTTAACAAAGCTTATGTGCAGTCGCCAATTTGTGGGCCGGCTCGAATGAGCTTTTACACCGGTAGATATACACGGAGCCATGGAGCGACGTGGAATGGTTTTCCTTTACGTGTTGGTGAGCCTACTTTGGGCGATCATTTGCGAGAGCAAGGGGTTAGCTGCACACTAGTTGGTAAAACTCATATGACGCCTGATAAAGATGGCATGGCGCGGCTGGATATAGATCCGACAAGTACCGTTGGAAAAAGAGTTAGCGAGGGTGGGTTTGACGTTTTTATTAGGGATGACGGAAACAACAATTCCGATTGCTTAGTCCGTCATTCGGAGGATTATGATAAATATTTACGGTCGCATGGCATGGATGGAGATAATCCATGGGAGGAATGGGCTAACACCGCTCAGCTTCCGGACGGCTCATTGTGTTCGGGTTGGATGTTAGAAAACTCAAAATATGCGGCGCGTGTCCCTAAAGAACATTCTGAAACTGCCTGGTTAACAACCCGCGGCATTGATTTTATAGACGCGCAAGGGTCCGACCCTTGGCTTTGCCATTTGAGTTATATTAAACCTCATTGGCCATATTTAGCTCCCGCTCCGTATAACGACATGTATTCCGCATCAGATCTTCCACCGGTAAATCGTTCTAATAACGAATTAGAATCTGATCATCCGTTAATGCAGGCTTGGACAAACATGCGCGTAAGCCAGAGCTTTTCCCGTGATGACGTTCGCGATATTGTTGGACCAGCCTATATGGGGTTAATTAAAGAATTGGATGACCAACTCGGGCGACTCTTTGACTATCTCAGAGAAAGTGGTCGGATGGAAGATACTATGATCGTATTTTGTTCGGATCATGGTGATAATCTCGGTGATCATTGGCTTGGTGAAAAAGATTTATTTTATGATTGCTCCGCACGAATTCCCTTGATTGTGTACGATCCGCGCAGCGATGCTGATAGCACAAGGGGCATGGTCACAGATAAGTTAGTTGAAGGTATCGATTTATTGCCAACTTTTCTTGATGCATTTGGCGGGAATGCCATTCCTCATATCTTGGAAGGCAGATCATTAGAACCTCTTTTGCATGGAATTGAATGTGATTGGCGCAGTTTTTGTGTTAGTGAATATGACTACTCTACCCGTGATGCTCGCCGTTTAGTTGGTGTTGATCAAATGGATGCCCGATTAGTTATGATTTTTGACGGTCGTTGGAAATTGACCCATGTTGAAAATATGCGGCCGATGCTGTTTGATCTTGAAGTTGATCCAAATGAATTAAATGACCTTGGCAATAATCCGGATTTTAAGGGTCAAATATCTCGTTTACGGGAACTTCATTTTGAGTGGGCCCGGAGACATCATAATAGAATTACGCGACCAGCTGCGATCGTTGAAAAGATGACTGATGCTAAAGAACCACCAGGGGTTATGATAGGTTACTGGAATCAAAAAGAACTTAAGCCTTCAGGGCGTAGACTGCCTAACCATGTTGATAAATAATAGGTGAGGCTACCCAATATATAATTAAAAGTTAAAGCCCGTCCATTGCTATTACGTTTTGTTCGTAAATATCTAGTAGCCAATCAATTCCTTGCTCTTCTCTTAAGTTCCAACCCTCGGGAGCATTATATTTATCATTAGCTCGAAGTTGGAAAACAAAATTCTTAAATCTTCTTATGCTAGCCTGATGGGTCGTGGCCTGCTCTTTAGCATCTAAAGCAGAGCCAAACAGAGTTTTGATCTTCCGCTTTCTACCCCTCTTGGTGAAATTTAAGCTATTAAACATATAAGATTCTACGACACCCATATGGTTGGAGCTTTCAAAAGTTGCCAGAAAATATAGCATATCCTGAGAAATACCCATCAGTTTTTTACTGGAGGCATCAACGTATTTTTCGGATAGCGATTTGGAATATTTGTTAGCGAATGCCTCTAATGGAATAGTGCTATTTACAAAGCGTATAGTTATGTGGGCACAGGTACATCCAAGAACCCAATCTGGCATAAATCTTGTGACCATTTTTAAGCTTCCTTCGATTAGATAGCTTTGTTTAACTACTAAGTGGCCCCATTAGTTTTATGAAACCGTTAAGGCCGGTCTATCTGGAGTCTGAATTATAGCACAAGTCGTTTCTATACCAGATCTAACAGGGCCGGATAATATTATAGTTTTTTTTGCATGTTCGAGAACACTTGGACCAAATTTCTCTAAAGCCAATATCATATGTTTCCCCATGGCTATGCCGACAACGCCTTCATTTTGGACCTCAATTACCACGGCATATTAAAAAATAGATTTATTTTAAGTTTTTAAGGCTAAAAACCGTCCATTGTGCGTACATTCTGCTCATAAATATTTAGAAGCCAATCAATTCCTTGCTCTTCTTTTAAGTTCCAACCTCCAGGAACATTATATCTACTGTCAGCTCGAAGTTGGAAAACAAAATTCTTAAATCTCCTTATGCTAGCCTCTTGAGGCGTAGCTTGTTTTTGAGCATCTAAAGCAGAACCAAACAGAGTTTTGATCTTCCGCTTTCTACCCTTCTTGGTAAAATTTAAACTATTAAACATATAAGATTCTACGATCGCCATGTGGTTGGAACTTTCAAAAGTTGCCAGAAAATATAGCATATCCTGAGAAATACCCATCAGTTTTTTACTGGAGGCATCAGCGTATTTTTCTGATAACGGCTTTGAATATTTATTAGCGAATGCCTGCAGTGGAATAGTGCCATTTACAAAACGTAAAGATATGTAGGCGCAGGTAAATCCAAGAACCCATTCAGGCATAAATCTTGTTGCCATTTTCTAATTATCCCTCAATTAGATGGATTGTCTGAATTAGCTGATTGACCCATCAGGTGCAGGAAGTCACTAAGATCAATTATATCAGCAGGCCGATCTGGGTTTTGAATTAAAGCACAGGTCATATTGTTTTCCACCATGCTATCGTGGACTTTGTTCACATCATCGGTTGATTGAAAATAAAAATTTCTTGGGAGATGCTGTACTATAAGTTCTTTCAGCTTACGATTTTCCTCAAGAATTTCGACAGTTTTACCTTCGGCAATTTCTAGAGCTTGGACAATACCTTTAAATTTTTCATTCTCAAAAACGGGTATGTTTCGAAAATTCCCGTCTATCATTTGCTGTAGGGCCGTTTCACAAGTCGTTTCCATATCAGATCTAACAGGGTTAGATGTCATTATAGTTTCTATTGCATGGTCGAGAATACTTGGACCAAATTTTTCTAAAGCCAATATCACATCTTTTTCAGTAGCTATGCCCACAATATCACCATTTTCAACCGTAATTACCACGGCACTATTAGGATCTTTAGCCATCAATGATAACGCTTCAGTGATAGTAGATTTTCTGTCGATTGAGGAGCCTTCTTCAGTATCGACCATTACATGTTTTATTTTAAGGTCTTTAAGAAGTTGAAGTTCTGAAATTTGCATATGCGGTTCTCTCATTTGGTGGTGCAGAAGGCTTTTCGTGTTAATTAAGTTAAAATTAACAGCTTAAGGTTGTAACATTAGTTAAGGTTTAGCAACAATTTTACATATTGCTCAACTTTGAGGAAAAACTGTCATTGTAATAATTTCCAAATGAGTACCTTTTAAAAGTATAACAACAATTTTACTTTTCAAAAGTAATTAAAACTTCTCCAATGTTAACTCCATATTTTGATAAATAAGCTCGATTGAACAAACGTTTCTCATCTAATAGCCACATCCAATCATCAAAAGTTACGAGTAATGTCGTCTTTCCAAATGGCACTAGGAGCCTATATCGAAAATTAAAGGCATCGCCTTTTTCCTCTCCTATGGCGTCTCCAACAACCCCTGGCGCTGTTCCAATCCATAAATTCTCACCTGTTTTCTTAAGTTTCCATATGCGGATTTCAGTGCTTTGATCTGCATAATTGAAATTCTCAACAAGCGTTAAAACTTCTCCATCCCAAGTTCCCTCAATATCTACTTTAAATCTACTTCTAATTGTTCCAAACCTATCTTGAAATTGTCCATAAGCAGTTGTTTTTCCATCAAAAAAATCTTCAATATTAAGCTCTAATTTTGATAGATTTGTATCGTTTATTGAAGGCCCTTGGGAACAAGCTGTGACAAAAAACAATAATGATACAAGGGTCAGTCTAAACATGGATAAGTTTCCTTTGAAAGAATGTAACACAATTTCACTTTTTGGGCCGTGACTGCCCCTTATTACTGGACAAAATGAAGAGCGTTTTACTAAAGTTGCCCATGACGAGAGTTATACTCATATTAAAGATATTTTTCTATTGATTTAGTAAAATGGTATTTTGGATTGAAAATAAATGGGGATAACAGTGTGAATTCTAAAACAGTTATTGTTGTAGGAGCTGGTATTTGTGGAGTATCAACTGCTATCTGGCTAATTCGAATGGGCTATCACGTTTCAATAATTGATAAAGGGAAGCCTGGAATGGGCGCTTCTTTTGGCAACTCAGGGCTTTTAGCGCAATGGGCTGTTGATCCGGTAGCATCGCCTGACCTTTGGCGCATAGGTCCAAAATATCTGGCCAATAAAAATAGCCCACTTTTCATAAAGTGGGGGTATATGCCGCAGATGTTTCCTTGGTTGGTTAGGTTTTTGAAAAATGCGACTGATAAAGGGGCGCGTCATGTGGTAAACGCTTTGGGTCCGCTTTTGTCTGATGCTGTAGATCAACACAAAAGCCTAGTCCAGAAAACCCCACTCGATGGCTGGGTACGTGATAGCAAAATAAGTTTTGTATATAGAGATAAAAAACATTTTGAGTCTGATTCATATAGCTGGAAGATGAAAAAGACAGCTGGGCTTATACCTAAAGTTATCACTGGTGAATCTGTTCAAGAAGAAGAGCCAATTTTGGCAACAAATTACAGATGTTTGGCGGTTCTTGAGGGACAAGGTCACATAAGTGATCCTGGTCAATATGTGGCTAAATTAGCAGAACATTTTATAAGTCTTGGTGGTCGGATAATTACTGCAGAGGTTCATGATCTGCAAAAAAATACAGAAGGAAAAGTCTTTGGTATAAGTACTGATAAAGGCACGTTTGCATGCGACTTTGCAGTGATTACTGCAGGTATTTGGTCTAAGGAATTAACTTTCAGGCTTGGCTTAAAAATTCCCCTAGAGGCTGAGCGTGGTTATCATGTAATCTTTGAAAAGCCATCCGTGGTGCCGCGAAATCCTCTGCTGATGGTTGATGGAAAGTTTGGTGTAAATGCTATGGATATGGGACTACGCTGTGCTGGTACTGTAGAGTTAGGTGATCATAAGTCTGGACCAAGCGCGGCTCCAATAAAACTAATAAGAAAACATGCGGGTAGGGCGTTTCCAAATTTAACCTTTTCAGGAACTCAGGAGTGGATGGGTTTTAGACCATCTACTCCTGATAGTCTGCCCGTCATTGGCGAATTGGACGGCAGTGGCATTTTTGTAGGCTTTGGCCATCAGCATGTTGGGTTAACAGCAGGGCCCAAAACAGGATACTTGCTTTCACGGATGGTTGCGGGTCAAAATCCAAATATGGACCTGACAGCATTTGATCCTGCTCGTTTTTCATTATAGAATTATTTTAAGTCTTATTTACTATAGTTCTCCACGTAGGTGCCAAAGTTCAGGGAATAACTCAACGTCCAGCATTTTTCGTAAATACTTCACCCCAGACGTTCCACCTGTGCCGCGCTTGAATCCAATTACGCGTTCAACAGTAGTTACATGATTGAAGCGCCATCTACGGAAATAATCTTCCAGGTCCACCAGTTTTTCGGCCAGTTCATAAAGGTTCCAATGACTTTCCACGTCTTGGTAAACAATTTTCCACCTTTCTTGTACAGCGGGTCGAGCTTCATGCGGGGTGTCTAGTTGGGGGGCTGGCATATCTTTAGTGGTTCCGTCCAAAGTGTTAAACAAGAACTTTATTACTTCATCGTAAAAGCTGGTTCTCGATAACTCCAATTGAAGCATTTTCTCAACTTCTGGAACATGAGCATGGGGCTTTAACATTGCTGGATTACGATTACCTAAAATAAATTCGACCATCCTGTATTGGTAAGATTGGAAACCGGAAGATGGCCCCAGGGCATCTCTGAAATGCGTATAATCTGCCGGTGTCATTGTTCGCAGCACATCCCACTGATTGTTCAACTGTTCAAAAATACGGCTAACGCGTGATAGCATTTTCAGCATATTAGGCATATTACCAGTTTCTAGCGCCGTCCGAGCTGCCAGCATTTCATGCAATATCTGTTTCAACCAAAGTTCTGAGGTCTGATGTTGAACTATAAATAACATTTCGTCGTGTGCGTCTGTTATGCAATTTTGTTGATCGAGGACCGTATCAATATTAAGATAATCTCCATAGGACATGACTGTTTTAAAATCAGTTTTGGCGCCGTCAGTGCTAGGATCAAATGGTTTTTTATTCATAATCTCTTTTTCAGTTTGATATGCTAAATGGTTTCACTTTAGTTTTTGTGACGGAATAGCATTTTTTGTAATGGCATAATAAACGTTTAAAACGTTTTTTTTGCAACGCTTTATAATAACAATCATTAGTTTCAAGTTAATTGGCTAGGTTCGTACTCTTAAATTTTTCCATAAGATATGGGCCTGATACTACGCTCTCCTTTTTTTCTGGATCTTTTATTGGTGTGATTTTTGCATCCCAGTCAGGCTGATGAAAATACGCGAGGCTCTGACGAGCTGGTTGATTGGGTTCAGCCACTACTCGGTGCAAAGTGGAAACCCAACGATTAGATGTCCAAAGTGCCATAAGATCCCCTATATTAATAACAAAACAGTCTTGCATTGTGGGGACTGTAATCCACCTATTTTCATTAAATATCTGAAGTCCGGTGCTACCTGGTTGTGGAAGAAGTATTGTCAAAGATCCATAATCTGTATGGGCGCCAGCGCGTTGCTGACCAACTTTTGCAGCAGCAATAGTTGCGGGATAAAATAATGCCCGCAGTGCGGAAATAGGATGACTTATATATGGTTTGAAAAAAGTACTTTCCAGACCTAATGCTTCTGCAAATGCTGCCATTAAGCGTTCCGCTAGACGCTCCATTTCTGCGTAATATGCTCGCCAAGACTCCTGAAAACCTTCAATTTCTGGCCAGAGCGTAGGTTGATAACAAAATTCGTAAGCTCTCGGGTCTGATATTCCCTTTGGTACAGTTGGAGGGCCACCATTAAAGCTTTCTTTCAAATCTGGCGGTGTTTTTTTGCCCTTAGATGCTGCAAGAGCTTCCTGATTTGGACCAATCCAACCATATGGGTATCCTGCATAAGGGACCTTAACTTCTTTTTTAGTTTTATCATCACTTGCAAAAAAAGAGGAAACTACATTCCATTGTGCATCTATTAATTTAGGGGAGACTTGATGCCCGGATAATAAAAGAAACCCGGTGCTCTGACATATGGCGTCTAATTCCTGTGCTTTCCGTTTACGCGTTTGACCACTTGATTGTTCAAACTCTTTTAAATTAAAACTCTTAAATTCCATATCAACCACCTAGTCTTGGTCTGTTAGTTGCCATTTTTTAAGGGTGACTGCATTCATCGAAAGAACGTTTATAGTTTTTTGTCACCCTCATACATAAGGACGGGGTATTTAGTTGTTCAAGTCAAAAATTTATAATTTTTTTAGGTTTAATTATTTAGTAGCTGCTAGCGCCTCTAACCCTTGGTCGATCTTTAATAAACTTTATTGCGGTAACTAAACTTCCAGATTAAATATCTTTAACACCGTTAATGCGCGCGGATATTTTATAGATGGGATTAGATCAATGAATGTTTACCTTTCAGGAGAAATCCATACAGATTGGCGAGATCAGATTATTGAAAAATGTTCTGACTTAGCCATTACTTTTGATGCTCCAGTAACTGATCATGCTGCAAGTGACGATTGTGGTGTCGAAATTTTGGGAGAAGAAAATTCTAAGTTTTGGCATGATCATAAGAGTGCAAAATTAAATGCAGTCAGGACACGGAATGCGCTAGGTAGAGCCGATGTTGTTGTTGTAAGGTTTGGGGATAAGTACAAACAGTGGAATGCCGCCTTTGATGCTGGGTTTGCCTCCGCGTTAGGAAAGTCATTAATTATTTTACACAGTTTAGAGCATCAACATGCTTTGAAAGAAATTGACGCTACCGCACTGGTAGTAGCTCAGAGCCCTGAAGAGGTTTCAGATGCTTTAAGATATGTGGTCACTGGAAAGTTGCCACAAAGGAGTTAATAAAAAATTTATGTAAATTTAATGTAGCGATGTAGGAGCTAATGGCCCAAATTCTTTGCCATAAAGCCAATCATAGTGCTTTTGAATTAAAGTTGGTGTAAAGTGTCCCGCAAACCAAATGGGTGCATAGTGAACAAACTGCGTCCAAACATTTGATTTGTGGAATAAATCCAAATTTTTCATTGAAACTTTTTGAACCTTAGTTGTTCGCCTGATGCGGCTTTGAAAATAATTGTTGCATGCTGTCGGGATATGACTGTGGCTCGAACTTGCTAATGATTTTGCTAAAACATAGGCATCTTCAATTGATTGGACAGCACCTTGTGCCATCGAGGGAAGCATTGGGTGGGCAGCGTCACCCAACAGTGCCACGTGGCCTGTGTGCCAGTGGGGTAGGGGCGCACGATCAAATAAAGCCCACTTATGTAGGCTCTCAGCTTTTTTTATTAGATTGGTAATAGTTGGATTCCAGTCTTTAAAATCAGCTAACGCATCAGCCGTCTTTCCTTCAAATTTCCAGCCTTCAAGTTTCCAGTCGGAATGCTCAACTATACCAACAAAATTCACTGTCCGGCCGCTGTGAATACGTGTGGTTACGGCATGTTTTTGTTGACCGGCCCATATGCAGCCTGTTGGGGGTGGCACAAGAGCTCCAAGGTGCTCTACTGGGATAACAGCCCTCCAAGCAACATTCCCAGTGAAGCGAGCTCTTTCAGGTCCAAACATTTGATTTCTTATAGTCGAGTGAACACCATCAGCTCCAACTATTAAATCGGCCTCATGGGTTTTACCATTTTGTAACTTAATAAAAGCAGAAGTTTCTCTGTTATTGAACGATATTACTTTGCTATCTGTTTCTATGGAGTTTGGTGATAATTGGGCTAGCCTGGTATTTAGTCCGACAATTAAGTCCGCACGATGGATTTGAACATATCTTGCGCCCCACCTGTCTGCTGCGATATCCTTCATTGGGATCTGAACCAATTTCTTGCCAGATTTTCCCAGGCGAATTTCAATGCTGTCTGGCTCAAATAAGCTTTCTTCGAGTAGGCGCATTACGCCAATTTCTTGAAGAATTTTTACTCCGTTTGGGCTAATTTGTATCCCTGCACCAATCTCTGAATTTGAAGGTGCCGTCTCAAAAACCTGAACATCCCAACCAATTTGACGCAAACAAATAGCCGCAGTCAAACCACCTATACCGCCGCCGACGATTATAGCTTTGCGGTTCATGGGATCATTCCTTAGATTTTTGCGTTTAACGTTGAAGACATTATTTCAATTTCATGAATATGTAATATCTTTTATTACCAGAATGGAATGGGGTTGGTTCTGCATTAGGTCCATAAATAATCGAAAAAAGTTTCTATGGAGCTTTCATACTCTGTAATCTTTTAAATAAAGACGATGTATCCCACCGTCCACCACCCATATTTTGAATGTCCTTATAAAATTGATCAACAATTGCTGTAACTGGAAGGCTAGCGCCATTTTCATTAGCTGTTTGAAGACAAATACCTAAATCTTTACGCATCCAATCGACGGCAAAACCGTGTTCAAAATGATCTTCTAACATGGTTTTGTATCGGTTTGACATTTGCCAGCTACCGGCCGCACCCTGGCTTATCACCTCGATCACGGAGGCGCCATCTAGCCCTGCTTGGTCAGCAAAATGGAGTGCTTCGGAAAGCCCTTGAACCAACCCAGCAATAGCAATTTGATTGCACATTTTGGTCAACTGGCCTGATCCACTTGGCCCAATCCTTCGGCACAATTTAGAGTACACACTGATTATTGGCTCTGCCCAACTAAAAACTGCATCATCTCCACCACACATAATAGATAATGCGCCATTTTCTGCGCCAGCTTGTCCGCCAGATACGGGTGCATCCAGGAAAGCGATGCCTTGTGATTTTGCAATCTCATATAACTCGTGCGTTACGGCAGCCGAAACAGTCGTGTGATCTACAAACTTACTACCATGAGACATCCCGCTGAATGCGCCGTCTGCCCCTAAGCAGACGGACCTAAGGTCATCGTCATTTCCAACGCAGGCCATGACTAAGTCTGCGCCAGTGGCCGCTCCGGCTGGGGTTTCGCCTAATGAGCCGCCATATTGATTTACCCAGGCTACAGATTTAGATTTTGTTCGATTGTATACTGTTACGTGATAGCCAGCCGTTTTAAGATGGCCCGCCATTGGATAGCCCATGACCCCTAAGCCTAAAAAAGCAATGCGGGTAGTTTTTTCATTTAGAGGTGTCATTTCAATTAGCCCTAGTTTCGCCCTAATAATGGCATGATAATTAAAAAAAGAACGAGGTATCATTTCATACCTCTAATGTGCGGTGATTTAGTATTTAAGTCACATTAGGTGTGTTTATCGTGCCTTATCTATTTTTTCTACTACGAAACCAAAATGTATAATCTTCTATAACCCAGATCCCAAAAATCAATTAGAGAGTCAAAATTTTTAGTAGCGCGCTCTGGCTCATAGCTAAGTATGTTTTTTGCGCTTCTTGCCAGCCAAAAGTTACTTTAGTAGTCATGCTTTTTGCGAGTGATTAGTTGACGTGCCATAATTGACCACTATGTATTTCATAAACCTAGAAAGACTAATTAGAAAAAACCACAAGAGGATTTAGGATGGCTAATTATACTAAAAACCCAGACATTATTGCCAATCTTTCACCGGAAGAATTTTATGTTACACAAGAGAGTGGTACAGAGCGTCCCGGTACTGGAAAATTACTAGATAATAAAGAGCCAGGCTTATATGTCGATATTGTTTCAGGTGAGCCTTTGTTTGCGTCGTCTGATAAATATGAAAGTGGTTGCGGCTGGCCAAGTTTCACAAAGCCAATTAATAAGCAAAATGTTAGTGAATTTACGGATAAATCTCTAGGTATGGCGAGAACAGAGGTGCGTTCAACGTTCGGTGACAGTCATCTTGGGCATGTGTTTTCTGATGGTCCGCGTGATGCCGGTGGATTGCGCTATTGCATTAATTCAGCATCACTGCGCTTCGTACATCGTGATGATATGGATGCAGAGGGTTATGGGGCTTTTCGTGAGCAAATAAAAATTTAGCTCGTAGGTTTATTTTAAGAAAATTTATATTTAGGTCTATGTTTTAGGCACCCGTCAGCACCTAAGTGATTTTATGTTAATTGTTTTGCGATCGACGGGTGTCATATAGTTTCAGTAATTGGAGTTCTGAAGAGGTTAATCCATAGGGATTTTGCTCGAATTTCTTTTTGAGAGCTAATATCAGCCAGATAGTTTTTATGTTATCCTTATCCGTCATACTGATATAAACGTCAGAGGGCCCTATATTATTAGCTATACTGTTTATTTTGGTGAAAATTAATGATGTTTATTTTTCCGTATAACTGCAATTTAATTGCTAATCTTTTACCTCAGATACTTAAGTGTGTAATGTACAATTAAAAACTGCAGTCTTTATAGCCACTCGCAAGGCATGTTTTAGTCAATTCTTTGGCCATTTTTATTTCAAGTGGTGTCATTCTAGTTTCTAAATATTCTTTACTTTTTTTTGCTGAGTTACTGCCATTCATGGTACCGAGACTATACCACTGATAAGCTAAAACATTATCTTTCAACACACCATTTCCAGCTTCATATAAATCACCAATATTAGTTTGGGCGGTAGCATTGCCGAGTTCAGCTTTCTTCCTCCATTCGATGAGCGCTGTAGTGAAGTCATTGATCATGTAGGCTAAAAACCCTTTATCAAACGCATGCGCCTTAATTGCTAATGAAGCTAATGGGATGATAATCATTAATTTAAACAAAGGTGCTTTAGTCACTTAATTTCTAGCTCTGCTTCTATTTCAATGGCAAAATTCATTGGAAGGCCATTAACGCCAACAGCTGACCGAGAATGACGTCCTATATCTTCACCAAATAATTTGATTATCAGATCACTGAAACCATTTAAAACTAAGTGTTGTTCAGTGTAGTCAGTATCAGAATTAACCATACCGAGTACTCGGTTCCAACCAATAACATTGGAAAGATCACCAATTTCCTGTTTGAGGTTAGCGAGTACTGATAATGCTATGTCCTGTGCAGCACTTTGGGCTTCTTTGGTTGTTAGATCTTTGCCAACCACGCCATAGGGGCCATCAATGTTACCCTGTTTTGATTGCCTGGGATGACCAGAGATAAATACTCTGCTCCCTCTTATATTCACAAAGGCAAATGGTAGGTGTAAATTTTGTGGAGTTTTTATGGGTTCTGGAAGTAAAAGATCTAAATCGATTAGTCGGTCTTCGGGAGTTTTCATTTTAGCGGTCCCCTTAAATCTATTAAAAGAAATTCTAATGGGTATAGAGAGTCAAGCAATGAGTTTAATGCCGAAGTAACTAAGAACAAACTGTTACATTAAACTTCTTGGTGTACTTCAATAATATTCCCTTCTGGATCATGAAAAAAAATTTGATGCCAATCCTTGGCGAATGCTGTTCCATAATCAGAATAGGGAATATTTTTTTTATCAAGCACGGCTTTGAAATAGTCTAAGTCATCAGTTCTAAAAGCTATATGGCCTTTTTCAACTGGGTTTATCACATGTCCATTCTTTGAAGCCACCGACAAGTCTCTTTCAGCTAGGTGCATCTGCATTTGACCGTCTGTGGCAAACCTTATTTGCCCGTCATATCCACTTTTCACAGTGGCTGTTGGTCGCGGAAATGACTGTATTGGAATATCGGATAGGCCAAGGACATCTTGGTAAAATTCGTGAAGTTGATCCACGTCCTCAGCAACAAAATTAATATGATGAAATTCAAGTTTCATTTTTCGTCAGCTCGTTGATTTTTTTTCGACGTTTGAAGGTTGGAGCCCATTCTCGAGTGTGTTCATATTCGTCAGGCAGTGGGCGGCCATCATGAAGTGTAAGCCATAACCTCAGCATACAACGGCGTTTATTTATATCATCAAAATCCTGGTAGTTTTCACGTGAATGGAAAGTTGTAGCATTATTTGCAATTTCCATATCGCCTGGTTTTAATTTGATATCAAAACAGAACTCTTTGCTGTTGCAAAGTCGATCCACCATATCCAGTGCCTCAACTTGTTTTGTTGTTAATTTGGGTACTTCTGAAAATCTTTGTGCAGTTTCAATGTACTGTCTTTTGTGGAGTGCTGAGACTAAACCGTCATGTTTAATAAAAACTGGGACACTTTGAAATTTACTATCATTAGGGTTTTGTGAACGAGTATCGAAATAAAAGTCTTGTTGTAATTCAGCAGCTAAATCTGGGCGCTGTCTTTCGATCTCTTTAAAAATTGCGACAGAGGACACCAGTTTTGAAATCCCTCCTTTCTTTGCGGCACGGACGCATAACAGTCCAAAAGCATCGCCACCATCCGTATGGAATTGTAATTCCTGATTGGTTTGGAAACCTCTTACATTATCCGAAGTTTTCACCTCAGCGCCTGTATCCGTGACCACATGCAGCAGAGAACCAGCTTTATCTTGGGGTTCTGGAAAGCCAAGATATTGCCCAATACCCCAGAACATTATTTTGATATTATCATCACTAAACTGTTCAACAGGTAGGTTCCTTAACAAAACAAAACCTAAACCGTGCTTTAACTGAAGCTTTGCTTCATCTAATTTTTCCTTAAACTTGCTCAAAGGAAAATCTGAAACTTTAAGATCAAATAAAGATTTTTTAGATTTTATAGAACTATTTGTTGCATTTATAATTTCTTTTTGATCCCGCTCTTCCAGTTCAAGAACCCAATCTTTATTGGCATTAAGATCTGATAACCTCCACTCACCTGTCAAAGCATTTTGGTTCATTGAATTCTCCTAAAACTTTGCACAAATTTTAAACAATTCGTCCAATTAATGTACTTTAATTATATTTTGACCAAATTTTACCGAAGTACGGTAGGCAACCAAGTAGATGCGGCTGGAAAAATGATCATTAATATTCCATAAATTATTCCTACAAAGACAAATAGGGGTACTTCTTTAAATGCATTTCCTGGATTTTCTTTTATCACGCCAGCTGATGTGTAAATGCCGACGCATACGGGTGGTGTGATCATACCTATTCCCGCAAATGCAACAAACACTACGTAGAGGTGTAACAAGCTTTGGTTAAGAGAAATAATAAGTGCCGCAAAAATAGGAACTGTTAAATAGAACACTGGGACAATTTCTATAAAAGTGCCTAATATCAAACAAATTATAGCAAGTGACAGCCAAAAAAACCAGATCCCAGCTCCCAGTTCAGTAAAATACAAAATTAATTTTTGTGGAACTTGTGTATAAGTCAAAACTACACTCAAGAAAGTTGCTGTGGCTATTATAGAAAAAATTACGGCTGTAATAGACGCTGTCTCCTTGAGACACAGAATTAGAGAACTTATAGTTAATTCTCTATAGATGACTGCCCCCATGATAATAGCCCAAACTCCGGCAACAGCCGCTGATTCAGCTGGGGTAAGCAGGCCTGCGTATATTCCACCGAGAATAATAATTGGCGTAAAGAGCGCTGGAAACGCCTTCACACCGGCAATTAATTTTTCACGGTTAGGCACTCTTTTGGGACTTTTAATATTCCTACATTTTATGAGAACTAGAACAATCATTAACACCAATAGAATTAGGCCTGGTATAATACCGGCGGCAAATGTTTGGGAGACTGGTACATTTGTTAACGCGCTAAATAGTATTGCGGCATTTGAGGGGGGAATAAGGGCCTCTAGGAGTGCAGCAGAGGCTGCTAGAACAACAACAAAAGGCTTGGGATAACCTTGCTCTATCATCTTGGGCATCATGATAGTGCCCACCGCGGTTATAGCTGCCAGTATAGATCCACAAAATGCTGCAAAAAATCCCATTGCGATTACCATTGCGATTCCCAAGCCACCGGGCCAATGCCCAACTAAAGCGGTTGCGAACGATACTAGTCTTGAGGCGGCACCGCCCCTCAACATTGCCATTCCCGCAAAAATAAATAATGGCACTGCAATCAATACGTGCTTTGCCAGAGCTTGAAATGAGATTTGAATAAGTGTCGACCAGGGAAGATTTAGCCCCCAAATAGCCGCAACAGAACTGCCCAGGGCAAAGACTAAAAATATTGGTAGAGAAATTGCGAGTAAAAAAGTAGATAAGGCTAGAGAAAATATATACATTTATTATTATTTCCCAGTATTTTTTGCAAAAAATGTTTTAAGATCTAAGAGTATAAGCTCTAACGAAATTAAGCCTAAAATAATAAACCCAACAGGAAATGCTAGATAAATCCACCAAACAGGGATCTCTATTTCTAACTCCATTAATTCGCCTAATTGTATGTAGAGTTGAGTAGCTTCAATTCCTGCTTGGGTAAATATTACTGCGGCTATTAATGTAACAACATGTGTAAGAAATTTTAAAAAGGCTACCTGTGTATTACTTAAGAAAACAGTTACAAAATCCACGGATATATGTTGCCCAGATCTGAACAAAGGTCCTAATAAAGGAAAGACCAACCAAGTAACCATAGCGGGCGGTAGTTCAATGAACCAATCATAACCGTTTCCTGAAACATATCTTGTCACAGCACTCATAGTTAAAGCTAATACTATCAAACCTATAAGAGCCGTAGCTAAAGCAAAAACGATTTGAGAAATTACTTTGTTAAATTGCCCTAATGGGTTTAAAAATAAATCAATCATATCTAATAGAGCGGCCCCTCTAAGGTAGAGAGGCCACCTGTTATATTTTACTGGTTAGCTACAAAAGCTTGCGCGGCTTTTAGAGCGCTTGCATCAAACTGATCAGCCATATCAGGCAAAACTACTTCATTCATCAGCTTGTCGAACTTAGCTTTCTCTGCACCACTCAATGTAGTAACAATTCCACCCATTTCCTGGAATTTCTTTATTGAGCTTTCGCCGGCATCAAAAATTGTATTTGTAGCTTTGGCACCAATTTCGGCGCCTACGGTCATGATAAGATCTTGGAGATCTTTCGGTAAGCTATCAAACCAAGTTGCGTTCGCCATGATGTATGCGTCAGCATAATACTGATAGGGTTTCTGAGCATACTTTAGATGCTCCCACCAACTGTATGCTTCAACGCTCCCAGGAGGGGTATTGATTGTATCAATCATACCAGTCTGTAGGGCTGTATACACTTCACCAGTCTTCAATGAGACAATAGAGGCTTCCAGTGCTTTCCACATTGGCCTTTCACTTTTTAAAAGCGCGCGTGCTTTTAGGCCTTTCATAACACCTATTCCTGTTAATTCTCTTGCTCCACTAAATGTCATAATGGGACCAACAGGGTTATACATTATTAATTTTGTATTAGTTTTTTTAGTAATGTCGTTCCAAATTTCACTGCCGGTAGGATCGTCTAAGAAAAATTTTCGCTGTTCATCGTAAGACCCAAATAATCCAGGAAAGGATGCGACACTAAAATTTTTGTTAATTTTTGGAAAACTTACAACACCAACGATGCCGCCCATCTCAACGGCTCCTGAGGTAACGCCACCCATTACGGTCCTAATATCGAACAATTGCTTGGAAGGGTAGAATTCAACTTTTAATCGTCCGTTTGATCTTTTTGTTACCTCGTCAGCAAAAAGCTGCGAATGTATTGCGCTCTGGTGCTTTGGCGACCAATGGCCTGATATTCGGGCCAAATATTCTTCTGCCGCTAACGCAGGTGAGACTAACAAACTAATTAATAGCGCTAGTTTGACATAAATAAATTTAATCATACTTAAATTTCCTCCCAAAAATTGAATAGTATTAATAGCGCGCCAGGCTTTTACCGACGCATTGTTCGTTGATGTTTCACTTACTTAAGAGACTTTACAAGTTTTTTTTTGGCTAACAAAGCTCTGAGAATAAATTTTATAGCTTACAGGACCAAAAAGTTCAAAAAATAAAGTCATGCATAGCTTTGTTGGCTAAAAAAGCGTGATTGGCGCTGATAGATAATCTTATTGTCTTTTTGGACCGTCAAAGTGGTTCACATCTTACGTTAGCGCAATGGACAAAACCCTCAACGACTTTTCAATTCGGGCCACGTATCCCCCAGTCGGTAACCTTCAGGCCATGGATCATTTGGATCCAGCATATGTTGGTGTGTGCCCGTTATCCAAGCACGCCCAGTGATTTCGGGGATGATAGCTTTAATCCCACCGATAGTAGTTGTTTCAGCAATCCGTCCGTGAAACTTTGAGTTAATAATCGAACGGACTGTCAAAGTTTCGCCTAGCTGCATCTCACCCCGTGCATGTAGGAGAGCCATGCGTGCAGAAGCCGCTGTGCCAGTTGGTGAGCGGTCAACCTTGCCTGGTTGAATTGCAACGGCTGCGGAAGTAGTGATATGGCTACCTGTGCGCACGATAGGCCCAGCAAAAAGACAAAACGAAAAGTGATCCCAATTTACATTAGACGGGTGGCTGAAAGTTAGCTGTTTGTTGGCGGCGTTGGTAATGACTACGCCTAGATGTGCCAGCGCCTTGGCCTCAGAAGCCACTAAATCGAATCCAAGAGCTGCGGCATCCACAACTACAAAACTATCACCGCCAAAAGCTGTATCAACCGTGACTTTCCCTATGTTGGGTACGTCCAGCAGTACGGATGTTTCACCTGCGAAAGAAGGAAGGTTTCGTATAGTTATTCTTTCTGTATTTCCATCCCGACATTCAGCAATTACTTTTACCAACCCGCCAGGAGCCTCAAGCGTAATTTCCGTGAAAGGCTCAATCATTGGAATAATACCGGTGTCCAAGAGCACCGTTGCTACGCAAATTGCGTTAGAACCAGACATGGGTGGCGTGTCTTCTGGTTCCATTATAATCCAGCCCATGTGCGCGTCCGAATGTATAGGTGGCACCAGCAAGTTCACATGCCTAAATACTCCACCTCGTGGCTCGTTAAGCATAAAATTCCGCAAGGTCTTATTCTTAGCAATCCAAGTTCTTTGTTCCCACAAGGTTTTTCCAGGTGGTGGTGCCACCCCGCCCACTATTACGTCACCAACTTCACCTTCAGCATGACAGGATACGACATGAATGGTTTTGCTACTCCGCATGGTATTTTCCGTTAAAAGGGGTTGTAAGAATTATTAAAAAGTGAGTTTTTTTATTGCTGGAATAATTTCATTAACATCATTGACTGTGTTGATTATCATCCCTTCGACAAATAAATTTCTATATCGTCTTTCAGAGGCACTAATAGCAATGACGGGTTTTCCGTTTGCATAAGTGTAACCTATCTCTGCGGATGTTCCAGAATCGATATCTTGCCCTGTGATTAAAGCTACTACTATGTCTGCTTCTTTAAGCGCATCTAAGTCATTGTTAAAAATTTTCTTTTTTGTAATGTCACTCATATCGGTTCCTTCTAATTCAGAATCGTCGATCCCTGACTGATCCCTATGTGGAAGAAAGCATTCATATCCGTTTTTTTCTAACTCAAAGACAATATCCTCGAGGTAGCTTCTTTCATGAGCGTTAAATAATGGACCTGCAACATATATGTTTTTAATCATATAATTAGGT
The DNA here is from genome assembly GCA_913047725.1 of uncultured Planktomarina sp. Lineage (GTDB taxonomy): Bacteria > Pseudomonadota > Alphaproteobacteria > Rhodobacterales > Rhodobacteraceae > Planktomarina. Next base: position 8,513 of record CAJWTH010000009.1, on the reverse strand, counting down.
TAAAATCTCTTTATTATAATATCAACTTTTTATTTAATGTTTGTAAAACAAAGCTTTACTATAGGGTGACATCGTCTTTGTATTTTATTGTTTGAGCGCGACACCTGCAGGTCGCGAACGGTAGGTCTGGATTAAATTTTATTTAATAATGAGCAAGTGAATATTCTACTGAGGCTTCAGAATGTCTGTCATCTCATCCAGCGCAGGTCATGAAATCAGCTACCGCCGAGGGTTAGCCTGTGTCTTTGCTGCAGGTGTTTTGTGGTCGACGGTTGGCTTAGGTATACGCCTAATCGAAGACGCCAGTGTTTGGCAGATACTGCTGTACCGCTCATTAGCTTTAAGTACTTTTCTTTATCTAGTAATTAGCTTTCGTAGTCGGGAAAGTCCGTTCGTTCAAGCCGTTCGGTCAGGCTTTCCAGCAGTTTTGGCTGGCTTGGCTTTAGTTGCGGCCTATTCCGGTGGCATTTATTCCATTCAAGTTATTCCGGTTGCAAACGCGCTTCTACTTTTTGCAACTGCGCCCTTTATGACAGCAATTTTAGGTTGGTTTTTTTTACAGGAGCGCGTCCGCTCAGCTACATGGTTAGCAATCATTGTGGCAATTATTGCCATTACAATCATGGTCTCAGGACAAACTTCTAAAGGAACGCTTGGTGGAACTATGGCTGCACTCGGTTCTGCCTTTGGATTTTCGGTATTTACTGTTGCGCTTCGCTGGGGAAAATCTGGCGAAATGCTCCCCGCGGTATTTTTATCTGGTCTTTTTGCTGTCATCATTACATCTGCTCTTTGCTTCTGGCTTGGTCTTTCCTTCATCCTCTCTCCTAGGGATGGAGGGATTGCTATGAGTATGGGCGTTTTTCAAGTGGGATCTGGGCTGGTCCTGTATACCCTGGGCTCAAGAGCCCTTCCTGCGGCTGAACTGGCATTACTGTCCCTTGCTGAGGTACTTCTTGGGCCGCTCTGGGTATGGCTGTTTCTTGGAGATGAAGCCTCCTCGAGAACCCTAATTGGTGGAGCATTGCTGTTAGCTGCGATAGCTGGCAATGCATTGACATTTAAGCAGTCCCAATCCTGATAGAAATATATTCTTTCTAAGAAATGCCTAATCGTTTATTTGGTGAGGCTGTTTATGTACTTTCACAAAGTGATCAGACCCATTATGTAAGGTTATCTTCCTCGTTAAAGGACAAATTATGGCGCAAAAAGCCACTATTTATAAAGTTGAACTATCCGTTTCTGATATGGACCGTAACTATTATGAAACCCATAATCTGACAGTTGCTAAACACCCTTCGGAGACGAATGAACGACTAATGGTTCGTATTCTTTCTTTTGCACTAAATGCACATGAAAAATTGGAATTTTCGAAGGGCATTTCGTCAGATGATGAACCAGATATATGGCAGAAAAGTTTGAGTGGAGAGCTCGATTTGTGGGTTACGTTGGGGCTTCCTAGCGAAAAGATTGTTCGCCAATCCTGTGGCAAATCTAATAAGGTAATCATCTATTGTTACGGTGGTAGGACGGCTGAGATGTGGTGGGAGAAAATCCAAAACAGTACCACTCGATTTGGAAACCTTCAGGTTATAAATTTTTTAGAAAAAGATACCAGCGAACTCGAAAAACAAGCAAGCCGTTCGATGAGGCTACAGATCAATATTCAGGATGGTGATGTTATGGTGGGTGTTGACGATAGGATCGTTTACGTTACCCCAATCAAATGGAAAAACGGTGAGCACTGAAAAAAACATCAATTTTCTAGATATCCCTTTGTTTGGGCTCAGGTATCTTAGGTTTTACAAACTTTTCTGATGCAACTCATTAATTAGCGCTTGTCATCAGTACTTAGCACGACTTGCCCGAGGCCGGAAGCGTCTAGATGTTTTTCAAAATAGTCATTAAAGAAGGGTAATCCTTCCGCAAGTTTTAAAAACTCCTCTCGAGTTAGACCCAAAACTTTTGTGTCACCTACAGCAACTGCAGTAGCAATCCTGCGGGTTGCGCCTATCAATAATCGTTCGCCAAAGTGCTCACCAGTTCCAAGAATACGAGACGTTTCTTTTCCTGTATTCTCGTCAATGCCTGTTATCTGAACGCTTCCAGATATAATTGTATAAAACCCATCCGCACGAGCGCCATTTTCATAAATTCTATCGCCTGCGCGGTAAAGCACATAGCGCGCACCTTGTTGCTTTTCAGAATTGATTTGTACAACTGAGCGGCGTGAGAAGAAATCCATCAGCCAGTTCCAAAGGACTGAGATCCGCGTCTGCATGCCAGGTAAAAATGAAATGTAGTAAACCCGCCAAAGTAGCCAAGCAGTTCGACCAGTTAATTTTATACCAAAAACCTCAGCCACACCCCTGCCTGCTCCAAGTGAAGCCAAGGACCCTTTAGAGGTATATTTAAATGTCTTTAAAGGTTGATTGCTGATCGCGGCTTTGATGTTCGAAGCAATTTGCTTTGCTTCTCGCACGGCAAACTGTGCCGTTGGTGGGGCAAAATCATCCCGATGGCTGGCGTCGTCTTTCATTGGGATTAGAGCGCAATCTCCAATAGACCAAATATTTTCATGCCCGTGTACACGGAAGTCACGCTCAACTAAAATGCGCCCATGTTGGAGAGCTAATGGCATTTTTGATACGGCTGAAGATGGGGCGTTACCTATTGTTGCTACAATAGTTCGAGTATCTATAATTTCATTTGCAGTTGTAACAAGCTGGGTCCCGGTGCATTCCGAAACGCCGACGCCTAACTGAATTTCAATTCCTCGTTCCACAAGTTTTTTTTGTGCGTATGCCGCCAAACTCTTAGGCATTTCATTCAAGATGCGATTGGCAAATTCCAACACAACAACTCGTATTTCTGAACCTTGTACATTGGGATAATAACGCAGCGAGCGGTCAATCAGTTCCTTAATTTCGCCAACAGTCTCAATCCCTGAAAACCCTCCGCCTATAACAGTAAACGTTAGTGCGCCTTTTTTGACTTCAGGTAAGCGGGTGATATCCGCATGTTCCAGCCGCTCAATTACATGCGCGCGCAAATGCTGCGCATCGCTTAGGGTTTTCATTGTGAATGCGTGTTCGTTCAATCCGGGTGTACGTGATAAATCACTCCCAGACCCTAAGGCAATTATCAAATGATCATAACTTAATATTGTCGGGCGTCGTTGAACCCCTTGAAAAACAGTAACTGTCTGTGCTGCTGGATCGATACTATCAATCTCGGCCTTACGCACTGAGATCCCACGGGTTAGGAAACGTAGAGGCGAAACAGCACTTACAGCCGATATAGCACCTCCTGCAACTTCGGGTAAAAGTGGCTGAAATACAAAATAGTTTTCACGATTAACGATTTCTATATCAACATTTTTGCCTAGTAAACGTTGAATGTTACGAGCCGCATAAAGCCCAGCGAAACCACCTCCCAAGATTAAAACACGACATACCATAGACAATGACCTTTTTATTTTTCTTCCTAAAAATGCCCATATTTGGAGGCATCCTATTCGTCTTTTACTTATGTAGCCACTCATCTTAGATGGAATTTGAGCACAGCTTGAGCATTATAAGTTCAAGTTCGATCCTATGAAATATCATGCAAACCATTTTAGGTGTTGCGCGCTAGATCCATAAATTGAATATTTAATACTTCATTGTAAATGGATTAGCTAGGTGCGGGTGCCTTGGTCAAGGGTCTTACTTACAGAAATTAAGCTGACGTCAGATCAAACATCGGTTCCTTAAATGACCTCACTAGGATTTTTTGGTTTTTACCCAAATAGTTTTTGTTTGGAGATACTGTTCGATGGCCTCTATGCCGTTGTCACGCGCAAGCGAACCAGATTGCTTATCCCCAGCCCCGTTACGCTTTTAATAGAATAGAGTGGCCAAGAGCAGGTACCCGAGTTATCGGCCTTATATTCTATCAAGTTGCCTCCATGTTAGTAGTTAAATTTTTGAATATTCTTTGGACCGTCGCTCGGTTCAGAAGGATCAATGAGCGTTCTGCTTTCACACTAACCATCTCATCAGATACACTTTCTAATACGTCACTCTGACTTAAACTAAAGGGTTCAGTAAAAAAATCAATTAACCGCCAATCTGACGTCGCTATATCTGAATTTTCAATGCGTGGCCCATTTGGAGCAGCGCTAGAAGTTGTCATTAAATACGGAATTGAAGAGCCTAGAAAATTACTTAGAACAAGGGATATATCTTTATAGCTTAAATGGAATAAGCAATCACGACAAAATAAAAGATCCACTTTTGGCAGTGTGTTTTTTGTCAAATCTAGATGAATAAATGTTGTATCTTGATTACTATATTCAGATTGGTTGTTTTTTATCAATGGTTTAACAATGTCCCCACCTATATATTTGATAGGAGTATTTTTTGTAACATGTTGCATCCAATTGAAATCGCCACAGGGCGCGTCAAGCATTTTTTTGATTTTATAACGGTCTAATATTCTGGGGAGTTCTGCTCGAATATTTTGTGTGTTTTCAAGGGTAGATCCGTCGCCACTTCGAGACTCCGAACTATTCCAGTGATTTGAGTTATATATTTTTGTGAAGCGGTCTTCTGATTTTTCTAACCCTAGGATTTTTTCTCTTCTTGATCCAGTTGTTGCCTTGTTGACAGTTAGTTTACGCCCTGCATATAGCCCTGGCTTAAAGGCACTTTGATTTAATAATTTCATATTTAGCACCCACAAAACTCTTGGTAGAGACAAAAAGAGTTGGCAGTCAACTATTGAAAGTAACTCCAGCAATAAGAAATTAGACGGTGAGTAGTGCCGTCTTATGCTTGTATGCCTGCTTTGGGATAATGTTGAAATACCTCGGTGGTTCCATCACTTCTAACTATTAACACATCGTAGGCTTCACGCTCATCTTCAGGTCCCATCCCAGGCGAGCCGTAAGGCATTGCTGGCACTGCTAATCCTAAAGCATCAGGGAGTTCAGATACAAGGCGTTTTATGTCCTTAGCGGGTACGTGCCCTTCGATGAAGTACCCGCCAATTTTGGCTGTATGACAGGACATCAAATCGCTGGGGATACCACTGTCAATTTTGAATTCAGTTAACAGACTGCCAGAGCGATCTTCTGCAGTTACACTGAATCCTTTAGCCTCTAAGATTTTGATCCATGCACTGCAGCAACCGCACTGTGGGTTTTTAACAACATGAATATCATTGGTAGTAGTTTTGGCTAAACCCGCCAACGGAACAGCAACAATGCAACTAGATGCAAGTATTAACAATTGTCGTCGTCTTAGCCGTACGTTCTCGTTCATCGTTGATCCTCTCTCGGCATCATCTTATGAATTAGTGCGGCACCCAAAAACATCCATACTATGATGGCATGATTTTGGCTTAAGAACCAAGAACTACAAATTTCTATTGTGGGTCTAAAAATTATAATTATATTTTAAATTAATTAAAACAATAAACTATATAAGTTTAATGGCAGAGAGACGGTCCCCCGAGCCAGGTTTCATGTAGCAAAACGGAGAGTTTTTTGGCATCCGATGATGTTACAAAGTAGCGCTACCCGTCTCAAGTAGATTAGTCTGACATTGCCTTGCGAATAAAATCAAATTTGCTTAACGTTTTGAAAAATTACTAGTGCTAGAGGGCTATCCTATGAAGTACGTACCCAATGAACACAGGTACGATAAAATGGTTTATCGTAAATGTGGTAATTCTGGCCTAAAACTACCAGCAATTTCTCTGGGCCTTTGGCATAACTTTGGTGAGGACTTTCCTCATCAAACCAAAAGAGCGATTTGCCAAACTGCATTCGACAATGGAATTACCCATTTTGACCTCGCCAATAACTATGGGCCACCACCAGGAAGTGCAGAAACCGCTTTTGGGGACATAGTGAAAACCGAATTTTCTAACTTTCGGGATGAACTAATAATTAGCTCCAAGGCTGGGTATGATATGTGGCCTGGTCCCTATGGAGAATGGGGCAGCAGAAAATATATGATTGCTTCGTGCGATCAATCCTTGAAACGGATGGGCCTAGATTACGTAGATATATTCTACTCCCATCGCTTTGATCCAAATACACCACTTGAAGAAACTATGGGCGCACTTGACCACATCGTAAGATCTGGGAAAGCACTTTATATTGGTATTTCAAGCTACAACAGCCGACGCACTCGAGAAGCTGTGAAAATTCTAAATGAGCTAGGCACCCCGTGTTTGATCCATCAACCCAGTTACAATATGCTCAACCGCTGGGTCGAAACTGATGGCCTACTTGATGCTCTAGATGAATTTGGCATTGGATCAATTGCATTTACACCACTTGCTCAAGGCTTGCTGACCAATAAGTACATAAAAGGCGTTCCCAAAAATAGTCGTGCACTGCAGGGAAAAAGCTTAGACCAGAACATGATCACGTCAGAACTTATGCAGAATTTAAATGACCTCAATGATCTTGCCCAAGGTCGAGGCCAGACATTGGCTCAAATGGCTCTGTCCTGGGTGCTGAGAGAAAATCGTGTCACTACCGCCCTAATTGGAGCTTCAACTTCAAAGCAAGTGGAAGACTGTGCCGGCGCAGTTAACAACCTCAACTTTAGTGAGCTCGAGCTATCAGAAATTGATCGCCTATCAGGGGACCACGGGATTAACTTGTGGGCTAAATCGTCTGAAACAGATTAATTTACATTAATTATCAATCCAAAGCACTAAACGGCTGGGATCCAAGTCGCACGGCCCGTAATCCGGGATCCCCGATCCTTGGTACGGTCTAAGTAACCCCTGTTGTTGGATGCAATCGATCCGGATGGCCTGCTAGAATATTCTAGTTTCTAATCACTCAAAGTAACGCACCAACTGGCTAGCAGGACGGAAAATCTCAATCAGCACATCAATCACGTCATCGTCAAGTAAAAGCTCATCTGGCAAGTTCTTTCGACAGCCCAGACCAACCATTCTCAAATAGGGTTCAACAAAATCGTTACTTTCAAAACCCACAGGCAAATCAGCTAAGGTTTTTCGTGTTACCAAGCCCTCCGGAAAAGTCTTCTTAAACTCAGGATCATCCAATACGGCCCTCAAACCCTGTGGATCATCGACAAGCCGGTTAATTGAACGCATGTGCGCCTCTTTGGATGGTTGGAAAAGTGCAGCACCTGCATGGCAGCTGCCTGGCTCAATATGTAGGTAATACCCGAAGGTTTCTTCGGAATGACCAACATGAGCAAAAACATCCACACCAACGCGGTATAAAGCACGTCCAATACGGTCACGCGGTTCTTGGAAAAACTTCGTGAAGCTTTGCTTTGGTTTGCTTCGCGCATCAGCCACTAAATAATCAAAACGATGAGCATAATCGTGTAACGTTGTTGCAATCCCAGTAAAATTACGCATGGCCTCATCACGCTCAGATCTGTGCTGATCCATCCAAACTTTCCTGTTATTGATTGCCAGATCCGCAAGGAACGTAAATGTTTCGGGCTCTACCATAGCGTCTCTCCTGGTTTTATCATTTTAGGTAACTTAACACTACATTATCTAGTCATTCCCTTGAATAACAATAGTTAACAAGGCCAATGCTATCATTGTCGTTCTCACATAGAGATAGAGGCTGGGATGTTAAATCCCAGCTTACGACAAGATATAAGGGGTTTAGCTCATTGCTTTCTCTGGGGGTTTATTTCCATTGAAGGACATTTCTTAATAATCTTGAGTTATAGTTTCCATAGCTTTAAAACCTAACTATCCGTAGTAGGAACCACCACATGAAAAGTCGCGTAATAGTCTGGGTCTTGTTCTACGCATGTACGCTTGTTGCAGCTGGTGGAGCTATTTGGTTCGTTGGTGATTTGAACGCTAATGAATGGATAGTACCTACTATTGCTCCTCCAGCATGGTTGTTTGGGCCAGTTTGGACAATCCTATACTTACTTATAGCAACAAGTGGTTATCGGATTAGCTATCTTAAAAGTAGTAACCTAAAGAATATTGCGCTTGGGTTATGGGCTTTGCAAATGTGCCTAAATACTATTTGGACACCAGTTTTTTTTGGGGCCTTTGATCTTCAAGGCGCGTTAGGGATTATAGTGGTTTTATGGTTCACAATTGGAGTTTATGTATTAATCAGTTTTAAGATTGATCGGGCATCAAGTTATATGTTTGTACCTTACTGGGCATGGGTTACTTTCGCCACTGCGCTCAACTTATCTTATATTCTTTTGAACCCATGACTATTATACCCTTAAGATAAATTTAAAATAATTTGTCATGTTTTTTGATACACTTCGTTCACTACCCGTCATTTCGTGTTGTGTAGAATAGTACCTTTTGGATTAGCACTGGCCATCTGAGAACAAAAATAGGATTACATATGACACCAGTACAACCGCGCACCGCCGATCTGGTATCGCGATATATGGTACTGACAAAAGAGATCATGCCAAATCTTGCACGGACGTCACACAGGCACTGGCCAGTGCGTAATGATCACTGCTTTCAACGCATTGTAC
>CAJWTH010000008.1 GCA_913047725.1 uncultured Planktomarina sp. | reverse complement strand
GCACACGTCGACCATGGAAAAACTACTTTGGTTGATGAGCTTTTAAAACAATCGGGAACCTACCGAGAAAATCAAGCTACTACAGAGCGCGCTATGGACAGTAATGACCTCGAGCGTGAACGTGGTATCACTATTCTGGCAAAGGCAACATCAGTTGAGTGGCAGGGCATACGAATAAATATTGTCGATACGCCTGGACATGCTGACTTTGGTGGTGAAGTGGAACGAATATTATCCATGGTAGATGGGGTGGTTTTGCTAGTTGACGCCGCTGAGGGTCCAATGCCACAAACCAAATTTGTTACTTCAAAGGCGTTAGCCTTAGGTTTAAAGCCCATTGTGGTTGTTAATAAAGTGGACAAACCGGATGGCGAACCGGACAGAGCATTGGATGAATGTTTTGACCTATTTGCCGCGCTTGACGCTAACGAAGACCAGTTAGATTTCCCAATCCTTTATGCGTCTGGTAGAGCGGGATGGGCAGATGAACAATTAGATGGTCCCCGCAAGGACTTGTCAGCATTATTTGACTTGATTGTCAGCCATGTGGAACCCCCGAAGCAAATACAACGTACAAACGAACCGTTCTCAATGCTCGCCACTACTTTAGGTGCAGATCAATTTATAGGGCGAATACTGACTGGACGTGTTGAAACGGGTCGATTGAAGGCTGGTGAAACAGTTAAAGCACTTTCCAGAGATGGAACACGTATTGAGCAGTTTCGTTGTACAAAAATTTTAGCATTTCGTGGGTTGTCAAAAACTGCAATTGATGAGGCTGTGGCGGGTGATATTGTATCATTAGCTGGTATGTCAAAGGCAACAGTAGCAGATACAATATGCGCAGCAGAGGTTGTTGATGCCCTGCCCTCGTTACCTATAGATCCGCCAACAATTTCGGTGACCTTTGGAATAAACGATAGCCCTTTAGCGGGTAGAGATGGTAAAAAAGTTCAAAGTCGTATTATTAGAAAACGACTAATGGATGAAGCGGAAACGAATGTCGCGATACGAGTAACAGATACCCCAAGTGGTGAATCTTTTGAGGTTGCCGGTCGTGGTGAATTACAGATGGGTGTTTTAATAGAAAACATGCGTCGAGAAGGGTTTGAGCTCTCAATAAGCCGTCCCAGGGTGCTGTTCCGTGAGGAAGATGGTATACGTTTAGAACCAATAGAAGAGGTAACTATAGATGTGGATGAGGAATACTCTGGCGTAGTTATCGAAAAGCTTACTGGCTCTAGAAAAGGCGATTTGGCCGAAATGAAATCAGCAGGTGTCGGCAAAACTCGTGTGATCGCGCATGTCCCATCACGCGGCCTGATAGGATATCAGGGTGAATTTATGACTGACACTCGTGGAACTGGAGTTTTGAACCGAGTTTTTCATACTTGGGCAGCCCATAAAGGGCCTATTCCAGGCCGGCGCGCCGGCGTTCTTATTTCAATGGAAAACGGATCTTCTGTGCCATACGCGTTATTCAACCTTGAAGATCGTGGTAAGTTTTTTATTGGGGTTCAAGAAGACGTTTATCAGGGTATGATTATTGGCGAACATAATCGTGAAAACGATTTAGAGGTTAATCCTCTGAAGGGCAAAAAGCTAACAAATGTTCGAGCGAGTGGTACTGACGAGGCTGTGCGTCTCACCACACCTATGAAATTGTCCTTAGAAGAGGCAATAGCCTATATCGACAATGATGAACTTGTAGAAGTTACACCAAAAGTAATTAGGTTGCGTAAGGTCCATTTGGATCCACACGAACGGAAGAGAGCGTCGCGAACGGCGTAGATACAGTTTTTGTTTGAATATCTATTAATTTAGAAATTTTAGTCCACGCATTCAACAATCATTAAACTTCGCTGAAAGCCGCCCTCGCCCAATTTAATGGCTGCTTGATACCCAGCTGAATTGTAACAGTCATGTGCAGCTTTAAGACTAGGAAACTGAGCTACAACGTTTCTTGTGTGCTCTTTTCCCTCTAGCTGCTCGTAAGCCCCACCTCGAGCTAAAAATATACCACCATGGGATTTTATAACCGGAGTTGCAGCCTCAGCGTAAGCTGCGATTTTTTCAGCATCTAAAACATTTACATGCGCGATCCATAAGGCTTTTACCATTAGTTATCCCTCCATCATCTGTTTTACTGCATTTATCGCCTGATCAGCATTTTTTGCTGATTTTGCTCCGCCTTGAGCCATATCAGCACGCCCACCGCCACCTTTTCCACCAAGCTCAATGACCGCAATAGTAACGATATCGACGGCAGACAGGGTGTCAGTAAGATCTTCAGTAACACCAGCTGCTACTGCTATTTTACCATCTGATTCAGCAATTAATAAAACTGCACCTGATTTTAATTCAGCTTTTTTATTATCTATTAAGGTGGGTAAATCACGGCCCGTAACGCCTTGTAAAACCTCAGCTAAAAATAACTTTCCAGCTACGTTCATTGGTTTTGAAGTCTGAGTTCCTGCACCACCTGACATTGCTAAATTACGGCGCAGATCAGTAACTTCATTCTTGAGGGTTTTGCGTTCATCTACGAGTTGTTTTGCTCTTACTGTTAAATCTGAAGTTTGAACTTTAAGTGTAGTGGCCGCTTCTGAAATAATACTCTGTTGTGACTGAATGTATGTGTTTGCTGTGCTTCCCGTAACCGCTTCAATACGCCGAACTCCAGCTGACGAAGCAGCATCACCCAGTAATATGAAACAACCAATATCTCCAGTTTGTCGTACATGGGTACCACCGCAAAGCTCAAGACTATACGTGTTGGACATGGCTCCTTTTTTTGAGCCCTCGAGATAACCCATTGAAACAACTCTTACTTCATCCCCATATTTTTCGCCAAAGAGTGCTTGTGCGCCTATTGCACGAGCATCATCGGGTGTCATAATTCTTGTTTCAACATGGCTATTTTGTCGGATGTATTTATTTACTTCTGCTTGAACCTCTTCCAATTGTTTTGGCGTGAGGGCCTGTCCATGACTGAAATCAAATCGTAGCCGATCATGATCATTAAGAGATCCACGTTGTGCGACATGTTCTCCTAACGATCGCCGCAAAGCTTCATGAAGTAGGTGCGTCGCAGAGTGGTTTGCGCGAATTTGAGAACGACGGGTTTGATCCACTGCAAGTTGAGCGAACTGACCCACAGAAACGCTTCCCTCCAACACTGTGCCCATATGGATTATAAGTTCAGCAGATTTGCGTGTATCCGTTATTTTTAGAGTGCCAGTGTCAGTTTTAATTTGTCCTGTATCCCCCACCTGTCCGCCACTTTCAGCGTAGAAAGGAGTTTGATTAAAAATTAGCTGCACAGTTGTTCCAACAGATACCGTTTTCAGTTCTTTAGTAGCTTCAACTAATGCTAATAGTTGTCCTTCAGACTTTTCGGCATCATAGCCTAAGAACTCAGTCGCTCCATGGGTGTCTAATAGATCAAACCACATTGAATCATCGGCTATTTCGCCAGATCCAGACCAAGCTGCTCTTGCCTTTGCCTTTTGTTCGGACATCGCTACGTCAAAGCCTTCAGTGTCCACGGTCATCTTTTCATCTCGCAAAGCATCTTGGGTCAAATCTAGTGGAAACCCAAAGGTGTCATACAGCTTAAACGCTGTCTTTCCAGGCAAAGACCCGCCTGGACGCAATTGTGAGATTTCATCTTCCAGTAATTTCAGTCCCCGTTCCAATGTGGTTCTAAAACGAGTTTCCTCTTGGAGAAGTGTTTCCTCAATCATTGCTTGGGCTTGAACTAACTCTGGATAGGCGGCGCCCATTTGCTGTACAAGTGATGGAACTAGCCTATGCAATAGGGGGTCTTCCGCTCCTATTAAATGGGCGTGGCGCATTGCACGCCGCATTATGCGGCGCAAAACATAACCACGGCCATCTTTAGACGGCAGGACTCCGTCTGCTATTAAAAAAGAGGTAGAGCGTAAGTGGTCTGCAATAACCCGATGATGTGTTTTGTCTGGCCCATCTGGGTCGGAGGATGTTGCATTCGCCGACGCTTCTATAAGGCTACGTATCAAATCAGTAGAGTAATTATCGTTTGTCCCCTGCAATAACGCTGCAACCCGCTCTATGCCCATGCCCGTATCAATTGATTGAGACAACAATGGTGCGCGGTTACCATCTTCAAATTGCTCAAACTGCATGAACACGAGGTTCCAAATCTCTACAAAGCGATCACCGTCTTCGTCAGCACTTCCTGGAGGGCCACCCCAGATATGTTCCCCATGGTCATAAAAAATTTCTGAGCTAGGGCCACACGGGCCGGTTGGCCCCATCATCCAAAAGTTATCATCCGTTTCAATTCTAATAATTTTATCATCTGAAAACCCAGCAACCTTTTTCCATATTTCAGCGGCTTCATGATCGTCATGATAAACAGTAACAATTAATTTTTCCTTGGGTATGCAAAGCTCTTTGGTAAGCATTTCCCAGGCGTAAACAATTGCCTCTTGTTTGAAGTAATCCCCAAAACTAAAATTACCCATCATTTCAAAGAAGGTGTGGTGCCTAGCTGTATATCCAACGTTATCCAAATCGTTATGTTTGCCCCCTGCTCGCACACATTTTTGAGCAGTTGCAGCACGAGTATAATCCTGGGTCTCCACACCCGTAAAAAGGTTCTTAAACTGGACCATTCCAGAATTCACAAACATCAATGTTGGATCGTTGCGTGGCACAAGTGGACTAGAAGGTAAAACCTTATGTCCTTGGCGGGCATAAAAGTCCAAGAAAGTTGAGCGGATGTCATTCAGCGTAGGCATTTTATTAAAAAAACCTTTTAATTTATATTCGGCGAAGACTTACAGCTCATATTGTGTAGTGTCCACGCCAAAGAAAATACCCCGAAAATCAAATTCCGAGGTATTTTAAAAAATTTAATATTGATTGATTTTTTATAAATCAATCACATTGTCTTCATCTTTATTGGCTGGCTTAACTTCATCGTTTGATTTTTCAACGTCAAGGCCATGTGCAGCACGAATTTTTTGTTCAATCTCGCTGGCCATCAAAGCATTTTCCTGGAGGAATATCTTTGCATTTTCACGCCCTTGTCCAATACGCTCGTCACCGTAGCTATACCAGCTGCCAGATTTTTCAACGAGACCAACTTTAACACCCAAATCTACGAGCTCGCCCATTTTTGAGATGCCCTCACCATACATTATGTCAAACTCTACCTGTTTGAACGGTGGTGCCACTTTGTTTTTAACAACCTTAACCCGTGTTGCGTTACCTACAATTTCATCTTTATCTTTAAGTGCACCAATTCTACGAATATCAAGTCGGACTGAGGCGTAAAATTTAAGAGCGTTACCGCCTGATGTTGTTTCAGGGCTACCAAACATTACTCCAATTTTCATACGAATTTGGTTGATGAAAATTACCATACAGTTCGATTTACTTATACTTCCAGTTAGCTTTCGCATTGCTTGGCTCATAAGCCTAGCTTGGGCACCAACTTGATGATCACCCATATCACCTTCTATTTCAGCTCTTGGAGTAAGTGCTGCAACAGAATCTACAACTACCATCGACACTGCTCCTGAGCGGATTAGAGTGTCCGTAATCTCTAGTGCTTGCTCTCCAGTGTCTGGCTGAGAAATTAATAACTCGTCTAAATTAACACCTAATTTTTTAGCATAACTTGGGTCGAGGGCATGTTCAGCATCCACAAATGCACAAACGCCCCCTTTTTTTTGTTCTTCTGCAATACAGTGAAGTGTTAAAGTTGTTTTCCCAGAGGATTCGGGTCCATAAATCTCAACAACGCGGCCCTTTGGTAAGCCCCCAATGCCAAGTGCAATGTCCAACCCAATTGAACCAGTTGATGTTGACTCAATTTCTTGAACGGCGTTTCCGTCGCCAAGTTTCATAATAGAACCCTTGCCAAATTGGCGTTCTATTTGCGCCAAAGCGCTGTCTAATGCCTTTTGTCTGTCGCCTGATTTTGGTGTCATTGTGATTAAATCTGCCGCTGCCATTGTTACTTTCTCCTTATTCCATAAACTCGAATGAGGGACAATGCCAAAGTGTTCACCTCTTGTTCTACTCTTATGGGACCAAAACAAGAACATTTCAAGTAATTTCTATAAAATAGATTATAGGACGAATATAATCCGTTAATTAAGTGGATTAGAAGACTTCTGGAAAACGACGATGTACAATCCGTCGTTATTTTTAGTTGGAAAGTGTTGGGCCTCAGCCATAACACTCAAATTTTCAAATTTGTTAAGTAAGAAATCACGTTGTTCTTGGTTTTCTGAAGTAAAAATGGAGCATGTTATCATGGAGAACGTACCTCCAGGTTTAACCAAACTTTCAGCCTTGATTAGTATCTGGCGTTGTAGTTTTTGATACTCCGTTATTTTAGCTTGGGTTAACTTCCATTTTTCTTCTGGAGAACGCCTCCACGCACCTGACCCGGAGCATGGAATATCACAAAATACTGAATCAAATTGAGCACAATCATCAATTTGATCGGGTAGGATAATTTTAATATCATGCCCACCGCGTAAAGTGCGTACTTCTATTTCCGACATTCGCTTTGTATTTGCATCATGCGCAAATACTACTTCACCTGTTCTTGCTGAAACTGCCAAACTTTTACCACCGCCACCAGCACAGAAATCTAACACTTTTCCTTTTCCTGGTATTAACATTGCCACAGCCTGAGATGCTGCATCTTGCAGTTCAAACCAGCCCTTTTGATAAATGTCATGCAGTACAACACGTCTAGGGTTTGTTATTACGGTAAGGGCGGTGTCACAAACAGGGTTAATAATAGTATCTATCATATTGTTAGATAGAGCCTTTTGTACTTCGATCGGTGTCGCTTTTTGAGTATTAACCCGTAAACAAATTGGTGCGCGATGCCGTAAGGATTCTGCGATTTTAGAAGCCTTTTTTACTCCATAAGAGTTACAAAGTTCTTCAATGACCCAGTCCTGTAGGTCAAAAGTGTCCTGGTCAGTGCTTTTAAATGGGGTGATCTCATCATTGGTAAGGGGTGTTGGCGCATGACCAATATTATTAAACAGATTATCCAATTCCACATCATTTGCCTGCAAGGAACCAATCGCCCAAGCCCTCGATGATATTGGTTTAGGCCAGGCACCTGCTGAACGACGGCATCTAACCGCTTGAAAGACAAGGTCACGGATGGCTGCCCGATCCTTAGAGCCTGCAAACCTATTTCCCCTGCCCCAATTGGTCAGTGCTTTTTCTGTAGGTACCCCAACTAAAATAGAATCCAGCACCTCAATCATGGCGGAGATCCGCGCTCCAGGAGTCATTTAGCCAATCCGGTAATTGGGACTTTCACGTGTAATTTGAACATCATGAACATGACTTTCTTTCAACCCTGCGCCAGTAATTTTTACAAATTTGCAATTATTTTGCATTTCTTCAATATTAGCACAGCCAGTATAGCCCATAGCAGCGCGAAGGCCTCCCACTAACTGATGGATTACATTACCAGCGGGGCCTTTGTATGGTACCTGTCCCTCAATACCTTCAGGAACTAGTTTATCACTTGCCGCATCTTTCTGAAAATAGCGGTCAGCGGAGCCGCGGGCCATCGCACCAAGAGAGCCCATGCCCCGGTAAGCCTTGAAGCTCCGACCTTGATATAAGATTACTTCTCCAGGACTTTCATCTGTTCCAGCAATCATGGATCCCACCATTACACAGGAAGCACCAGCAGCTATGGCTTTAGCGAAATCTCCTGAAAATTTTATGCCACCATCAGCGATTACAGGAATTCCATCTGGTTTTGCTGCCGCATTACAGTCTAGGACTGCGGTTAGCTGTGGCACCCCCACACCAGCTACCATTCGCGTTGTGCAAATAGATCCAGGTCCAATACCCACTTTAATAGCGTCAGCTCCTGCGCCAATCAGAGCTTGTGTGGCCGCCCTGGTAGCTACATTTCCCGCCATTATTTGAGTTTTACCAGCCACATCTCTGGCGCGTTTGACTGCGCTTATAACACTATCTGAGTGCCCATGTGCTGTATCAATGACTACTATATCTACGCCAGCGTCAATTAGCGCCAAAGTTCGTTCGAAACCGGGATCGCCTACGGTGCTTGCGGCGGCTACCCTTAAGCGGCCAAGTGCGTCTTTACTGGCATTGGGGTTAAGAACAGCCTGCTCTAAATCTTTTATCGTTAGCAAGCCGGTTAACTTTCCAAGCTCATCTAAAACTAATAACTTCTCAATGCGGCGATCCGCCATCATTTTTTTGGCTTCTGATAAATCTGCAGGTTCCTGCAATATAGCAAGGTTATCTTTTGTCATCATAGCCTTAACTGGTGTAGTTTCATCAGTTGCAAAACGCATGTCACGGTTCGTAACAATCCCCACTACCAATCCCTCTTGCACTACTGGAAAGCCAGTCACCCGGTATCTTTCTTGCAACAATTTTGCATCAGCCAAAGTTTGATCTGGCGTCAATGTAATCGGGTCAAAGACAATCCCACTTTCAAAACGCTTTACCCGCCTAACCTCTTGTGATTGTTCATTAATATCTAGGTTGCGATGTATAACACCCATTCCCCCAGCCTGTGCCATGGCTATTGCCATTTTTGCTTCCGTCACCGTATCCATAGCTGAAGATAGAAGCGGTATATTTAGATCAATGGATTGGGTAACTCGGGTCCTAGTGTCTGCGGCCTTTGGTAGGACTGATGATCGTGCAGGGACTAGTAAAACATCATCGAAGGTTAATGCCTCGCGAATCTCCATTGGAGTTCCTCCTAAGCGGGTTTCACTTGGCCATTGCCTATCGCATGACTTCTGGCAAACCTAAAGGGGGTATCTTCGAATAGATAAGCCTCTAATAAAAAAGACGACCATAAGTGTTTGTTTGTCTCAAATCATATAAAATTTGTAAATTAACAATGTTTGGCGCTGATGATACATTTTCAGACGCAGATGTTCTTTATCAAGATTATATGAAGCGTAGATTGTGTATATCAACACCAAAGGGTTATCGTATGGTAGAAGAGCATTTGGTCCTTTTTACACCGTCGGGTAGACGGGGACATTTTGAAACAGGGACGCCCATTTTAACTGCCGCTAGGCAGTTGGGGGTTGATCTTGATTCAGTCTGTGGGGGACGTGGAATTTGTTCTAAGTGCCAAATTACTCCCGGATATGGTGAATTTCCTAAACACGGTATCATTGTTAAGGAAGGAGCCTTATCGGATTGGAATGCGGTAGAGCAGCGTTACCAAGATAAGCGTGGATTGATTGAGGGACGACGATTGGGCTGTCAGGCGACTGTGCAGAATGATATCGTCATTGATGTACCCCCCGAAAGCCAAATTCATAAGCAGGTAGTGCGTAAGCGTGCTGAGGTTCTTGATATTACCTTAAATCCCTCTGTCCGTTTGTTTTATGTCGAGGTGGAGGAGCCTGACATGCATAAGCCATCGGGAGATTTAGAAAGATTAATAGCAGCTTTAGAGAGCCAATGGCCCTTAAAAAAACTACAAGCTGACCTAAGTATTTTACCAAAAATGCAATCTATCTTGCGAAAAGGGAGCTGGAAGGTTACCTGCGCAGTTCACCATTCAGATGAAAATGGTATCCCTCAAATTATTCATCTATGGCCAGGATTTTATGAAGGTTCAATTTACGGTATGGCTGTTGACCTAGGTTCCACAACAATCGCAGCACATCTGTGTGATCTTCAAACTGGCAACGTTATAGCTTCATCAGGATTAATGAACCCACAAATTCGGTTTGGTGAAGACCTAATGAGTAGGGTCAGCTATGCAATGATGAATGCAAACGGTGATCAAGAAATGACCCGGGCCGTACGCGAAGGTATGGACGAATTATTTACAAAAATAGCCTTTGATGCTGAAATTGACAAAGAACTTATCATGGACGCAGTTTTTGTTTGTAATCCGGTGATGCACCATCTCTTTTTAGGTATTGATCCATTTGAACTTGGCCAGGCTCCCTTTGCATTAGCCACCTCCAATTCTATAAGTTTGCATGCGATACAACTTGGTATAAATATTCATAAAAGTGCCAGGGCCTATTTTTTGCCATGTATTGCTGGCCACGTAGGAGCTGATGCCGCTGCCGTTGCTCTTTCAGAGGCTCCAAATAAATCTGACGATTTAGTTCTGGTTGTAGACGTTGGGACTAATGCTGAAATTTTATTAGGTAATAAAGAAAAAGTTTTAGCTTGTTCCTCTCCGACAGGTCCCGCTTTTGAGGGTGCTCAAATTAGTTCTGGCCAACGAGCAGCACCTGGTGCAATCGAAAAAGTTGAGATTGACCCTTCTACCAAGGAACCACGGTTTCGAGTTATTGGCTGTGATCTCTGGTCAGATGAAAAGGGGTTTTGGGAAGAAACCAACGATACAGGCATAACTGGAATTTGTGGGTCAGGAATAATTGAAGCAATAGCAGAGATGCGGATGGCAGGAATTTTGGATCCATCAGGACTTATTGGCTCTGCTGTACAAACGGGCACTGAACGTTGCGTATTGGATGGTCGAACTAACAGCTATGTAATGCATGATGCATCTGAGACTGGTGGGCCTAAAATTACAGTAACTAATCCGGACATACGGGCCATTCAAATGGCCAAAGCTGCATTGTATTCTGGCGCAAGGCTATTGATGGATAAATTTGGAGTAGACACGGTAGATCGAGTAGTTCTAGCAGGCGCCTTTGGCGCTCATATTTCGCCTAAGCATGCTATGGTTTTAGGCATGATCCCAGATGTTCCTTTTGAAAAGGTTACTTCAGCTGGTAATGCGGCTGGATCGGGAGCCCGTATCGCGTTGATCGACAAATCGCAGAGGGCAGGAATTGAGGAAACTGTTCGCCGGATAGAAAAAATTGAAACAGCAATAGAACCAAAGTTTCAGGAACATTTTGTAAATGCTTCGGCTATCCCAAACTCGGGTGATCCGTTCACTTTACTTAAAGAAAAAATACCACTACCCATGGTGAACTTTAACACTGGTGGTGGTGATGGATCTGGCTCTGGTAGGCGACGGCGTAGACGATAGATTGTTGGCAATAGATGCTAATTAGTGTCATGTTTTTTTCGTTGACGCCCTTCGCGCGAAATAAGACGAATTAAAATTAGGCGGGTATGGTGAAAAGGTATCACGCGAGCTTCCCAAGCTTAAGTTACGGGTTCAATTCCCGTTACCCGCTCCAAAGTCTATCCAAATAATTCTTGACAAAATTCCAATCCGTCTACGAGTTTATCAACTTCACCTTTTGTGTTATACATTGCGAAGCTTGCACGACACGTGGATGAAACACCCAAGTGTTCCATTAAGGGCTGAGCACAGTGGTGCCCTGCCCTCACCGCAATTCCTTTTTTGTCCAAAACAGTCGATATATCATGCGCATGCGCGGGCCCGTTTAAGGTGAACGAAAATATGGCAGCTTTGCCGAGCGATTTCCCTTGGATGTTCAGCCAATTAAGCCCATCTAAGCGCTCCCGTGCGTAATCACGCAAAGCTTTTTCATGAGAGGCAATATTTTCCATACCAATATCCATCATGTAATCTAACGCGACGCCAAGTCCAATTTGTTGAACTATTGCTGGGGTCCCTGCTTCAAATTTCATTGGGGCATCATTGTATGTGATGACCTCGCGACCAACGTCACGTATCATATCACCGCCGCCCATAAACGGGCGCATTTCAGCCATACGCTCTGGTTTAATATAAATAGCCCCAGAACCACTGGGACCATAAAGTTTATGTCCAGTAATAGCGTAAAAATCACAGTCAATATCTTCAACATCAATAGGCATGTGAACTGCCGCTTGGGATCCATCTACCAAGACCACCGCACCTAAATCATGTGCTGCCTTGGTTATCGTTTTTACATCTACTACTGTTCCTAAGACGTTGGAAAGATGCGTAATTGCTACTAATTTAGTGCTCTCTGTCATCGCTGCAATCATACGTTCGGGATCTAGGTCACCATTGGCATCCACATCGACCCAAACTAATTTAATGCCCATTCGTTCACGTAAAAAATGCCAAGGTATAATATTTGCGTGATGCTCCATAATAGAAAGTACTATTTCGTCTCCAGCCTGCAGTCGTGGCATTGCCCACGCATAGGCTATTAGATTTATGCCCTCCGTGGTACCGGAGTTAAAAACTATACTATCTTCCACGCTCGAATTAAGGAATTTAGCAACCTTACTGCGCACTGATTCATATTTGTCAGTAGCCAGATTAGAAAGATAATGAAGTCCTCGATGTACGTTTGCATATTCAGAAGAATAGGCTTGTGTAACTGCATCGATAACAGCCTGAGGTTTTTGGGCAGACGCTCCATTATCAAGGTAGACTAGAGGTTTACCATTTACTTCACGCTTAAGGATAGGAAAGTCTTCACGGACTTTAGTAATATTGAAAGTCATAACGTCACCTATGCTGGGCTAAAGCCAATGGACACTAAGATAATGGACCCACAAACGCTTAAACCAATTAAACCTAACACAAAACAAAAAGCAGATCGCCAAATACTAGATAGGCTGAGCCAGGAATTGATCAAGCCAAATAACACCCAAAACAAAAGTCCTGAACCAAATAGGCCAACGATACCAGCTAGAGCTACTGAGAAAAGTGACAAAACTATTTGGCATACTTGCAAGATAACCTGGAGCATTTGCACCCAAGCAAATAGTAAAACACCATCAGAAAAAGATCCGTGAGCTTGAAAGATCCGGCCAGCTAATATTATGGCCCCAATTAAGGCGAGGTTTCCAATACCTACTATCAAAACAACAAAGATTGGATATAGAGGTGGAATGCCTGGTAAAAGTACGACTAAACCAAAACCATTAAACGCAAAGATCATAATAGAAGCGAATATAATTGAAACTGTAAATGCGCTTAGTGCTGCATTAATGCTTAGTCTGAGTGCAAGCAACTTCACTCCTGCGGCACTTGGGTCGGAAAAACTCAGTTTAAAAAGATCTAGTAGGAAGTTCATTGCTCTGCCTCAATAAGCGAATTAATCAAAATCCATAAAAATATGAAAAACCAAACGGCACCCACTAAAGAATTTGTAACCCCTAACCCCATAAATCCTTTCACCAATCCAGAGAGTATGACTGCGGGTGACGCTGCTAGCAAAGCCCAAAAGAATGCTAGACGTGCAGTGTAATAATCAGCTTTTGCTCCAAAAAATCTTGAAATCAAACGTAATAACCCTGCAAAACCATAGGCAAGTAAAGGTAGTATAAAGATCAATGCTAACGCATCATGTTGAATGTAGTCGGTCAAAGTTTGACCACTCAGATGTGATTGACGCGATCGGTAAGGCCATTGAGAAATAAACAATATAATGCAGCCCCCAAGCAGCATTGCAAAAACGCGGTCTTCGCGTTTTCCTATCCCTAGCAGCCGTGCCATCACCCTACGGGGTCTTATATGGGATTCAATTATATCTAATGTTATGGCCATTTTATCTGACCTCTAAGAAAGCCGTAAGGTATCTCAAAAGAGCGTCTGCCAACTCGGAGTTTTCTACTTCTTCAATTGATTCAGCAATGAAGGAAAGAGTTAATAAATCAATGGCTTTAGTCTTTGGCACACCGCGAGAGCGAAGGTAGAAAAGAGCTTCTTCATCAATAGCTCCAGACGTTGAGCCATGTGAGCAAACGACATCGTCTGCGTAAATCTCAAGCTCAGGTTTTGCAAGAAACTGACAATTATCATCCAAAAGCAAAGATTGACTAATCTGATATCCATCAGTCTTTTGAGCGCCTTCTTTGACCAGAATTTTACCTTGGAAAACACCCACAGCACCATCTCGAAGTACTTTTTTGAATACCTGCCTACTCTCACAGTTAGGCGCACCATGGGTGACAAAAACGGTATCGTCATGGTGAAATTTATCATCGCCAATACACGCGCCAGCAACTGTAGCACTGGATGTATCACCCACTAATTCTAAAATACATTCATTACGTGTTATAGTTCCACCCACCGAAAGGGTGAAAGATTTAAAGGTGCTATTTGGACCTAATCGTCCGAAAATATGCGTAAGTGAATTATGCTGCTGGCCATCCTGCACCCGAATGTGATGAAAACTTCCATTCTTCTCTACTTCAACTTCTAAAACTACATTCGCTCGAGCGCCATATTGACCTGTTTCAATTAAGGTAACCTCTGCACCTGCCTCTACTTTTACGATGTGATGGATAGTGGAATCTATGCTGCCATTGGATACCGCACTAATCTTAATTGGATTTTTTACTTTTCCTGAAACAAGTAATAGCAATCCTTGTGAGGCTGTTGCCGTGTTTAATGCTGCCAAAGAGCGTTTTACAGGGTCCTGACCCGCTGCCTCAGGCACACCATAGACAGCACCTGCCCAATGATCATCTAGCTTCGCAGCATCTTGCAAGCTTTCGATGGAACACCCTGAAATAACTGGGAGAAGTTTTTCTTTTAAAACGCCATCTTCATAATTAATTACTGTCGATAAGTTATTGGAAAATATATCGAAAGATTGGTTTGATACAACGTCAAAATCGAGCTCTTTTTGTAGAAAGGCATCTGGTCGTGTATAGTTCCAATACTCATCACGACGCTTTGGTAGGCCTTGGTCTTCCACACGTTTGGCGGCGCTCTGTCGTGCATTTTTTATCCATTGGCCAGAATTAGCCCACAGACTTTCATCTAAACACAACTTTTTGGCTAGGTCGGTGCTCGACGAACAAGCCACTAAGCCGTCTCTTCCAATAAATTGGCATAACCATTCTTTTCAACTTCCAGTGCAAGTTCAGGTCCACCTGATTTGATGATTTTCCCAGCCGCCATAATATGTACAATATCCGGTTTAATATGGTCTAAAAGGCGTTGATAATGTGTAATAACCAAAAAAGTACGATTTCCATCCCGCAGGGCGTTAACACCTTGGGATACTAGCTTCATCGCGTCGACGTCTAAACCGCTATCTGTTTCATCCAAAATACACATTTTTGGTTGGAGCATCGCCATCTGCAAAATCTCATTCCGTTTTTTTTCACCCCCAGAAAACCCAACGTTTACAGGGCGCTTTAACATATCAGATTCAATTTTTAAATTCTTTGCTTGAGCGCGAACAGCCTTGAGAAAATCCCCGGCAGTCATTTCGGGTTCCCCACGCAGTTTTTGCTGAGAGTTTACCGCAGACCTTAAAAAGGTCATGTTTCCTACGCCTGGTATTTCCACCGGATATTGAAAAGCGAGGAACAAACCGGCAGCCGCACGCTCCTCTGGAGCCATGGCGAGAAGATCATTCCCTTCTAAATGGGCTGAACCCGCAGTAACTTCGTAGCCTTTTTTTCCAGAAAGGACATACGAAAGTGTAGATTTCCCTGAGCCGTTTGGACCCATAATAGCATGTACTTTGCCAGCTTCTAGAGAAAGGTTTACACCCTTAAGAATCTTTTTATCTTCTTCCTCAAGCTGAACATGTAAGTTTTTTATTTCTAGCATTTTAATTATTCCTACAGCCATTTTGGCCCGATTTATTGTGTTTAGAAAAGAGTGGAAGTGACAAACTGAGAATAAAAGTTATTGCTAATAATTTAAATTTTCAAACAACTTCTTAATTACCCAATCAACCAACTGAACCCTCAAGTGAGATTGCAACTAATTGTTGTGCTTCCATGGCAAATTCCATTGGAAGCGCCTGCAAAACTTCTTTGCAAAACCCATTTACTACTAGAGCCACGGCATCCTCCTCACCCATCCCTCTAGAGCGGCAATAGAACAATTGATCGTCATCAACTTTGGAAGTTGTAGCTTCATGTTCTACTCGGGATGAATTATTTTTTACTTCAATGTATGGCACAGTGTGGGCTCCACATTTATCACCAATTAACAAACTATCGCATTGAGTAAAATTACGGCTATCTTTTGCTTTTGGATGCATTGAAACAAGTCCACGATAGGTATTTTGCGCTTTTCCGGCACTGATCCCTTTGGAGACTATACGAGATTTAGTATTCTTTCCTAAATGCACCATCTTTGTGCCGGTGTCCGCTTGTTGCATATTATTGGCAATGGCAATCGAATAAAATTCTCCTTGGCTGTCATTTCCCCGCAGAACGCAGGATGGGTATTTCCAAGTGACTGCAGATCCTGTTTCTACTTGTGTCCACATAACTTTAGAACGATCTCCACGACAATCAGCTCGCTTGGTTACGAAGTTATAAATACCACCCTTGCCATTCTCGTCTCCAGGGTACCAATTCTGTACAGTTGAATATTTAATCTCCGCATCGTCTAGAATGACTAGTTCTACAACTGCAGCATGTAGTTGAGCTACATCACGTTTTGGTGCAGTACAGCCCTCAAGATAGCTGACATAAGATCCTTTATCTGCTATTATCAATGTACGTTCAAATTGGCCTGTATTCTCAGCATTAATCCTGAAATAAGTACTGAGTTCCATCGGACAGCGAACACCCTCTGGAATGTAAATAAATGAACCATCTGAAAAGACTGCTGAATTTAATGTGGCGTAATAGTTATCAGAAACTGGAACTACTGTTCCAAGGTATTTTTTAACAAGCTCTGGATAATCTTTAACTGCTTCTGAAAATGAACAAAAAATTACACCAGCTTTTTTCAATTCCGTTTGAAAAGTGGTGCCAACTGATACTGAATCAAACACTGCATCTACAGCTACTTTTCGTTCACCGTCAGGAGCCTCAACACCTGCTAATAAAGCCTGTTCTTTAAGAGGAATGCCCAATTTTTTATATGTTTCAAGAAGTTTTGGGTCCACATCGTCTAAAGACTTTGGTTTTTCTATCATACTTTTGGGACGCGCATAATAATACTGATCTTGAAAATCAATCGAAGGATAATCTACCATTGCCCAATTGGGCTCTTTAAGCTCAAGCCAGCGTTTGTATGCTTGCAAGCGCCAGTCCAACATCCATTCTGGTTCGTTGTTCTTTTCTGAAATCAGACGGACTATGTCCTCAGATAAGCCCTTTGGAGCATACTCCATTTCAATTTCTGTATTCCAGCCATATTTATATGTGCCAGAAAGCGCTTTCACTGCCTCAACAGTTTCTGAGTCTACACCATCTTTTACATGAACATCATTCATTTCTATTCCCATCAAGCGGCCCTGCGCGCTAAAAAACTGTCGTATGCAGAAAGCCAAGTTGTGACAAACTGTTGGATTTCGATTTCTGTTGTTAACAAGCCAAGTGATACCCTAATTGCGGAATTGGAGATGTTAGTCTCATATCCCATCGACTTCAAAACTCGGCCAGATTTTACTTTTCCAGATGAGCATGCAGATCCCGCTGATATGGCGAATCCTGCTAAATCCATCTGCATTACTTGTGTTTCACCTTTCCAACCAGGGGCTGAAAAACACGATGTGTTTGGCAGCCTGGAGACATCCGTCCCTATGTAAGTAATAGGTTTGCCACTGGCTTCCAGTGTCTCTTCTAATATATTTCTAAGTTTTTCAATTTCATGCCATTTTCCTTCAGCAAGATCCTTAGCCGCAGCCTCAGCAGCAGCACCAAAACCAGCGATGCCAACAACATTTTCAGTTCCAGCACGTCTTCCCCTCTCCTGCCCACCTCCTTGCATCTGAGCTGTAAGTGTTTGGGTGGGTTGCAAAAGCAAACATCCTATTCCCTTTGGGCCGCCCAGTTTGTGCGCTGATGCGCATGCCATGTTAGCACCTGTCCAAGCAAAGCTCGTTGGAATTTTACCAAATGCTTGTGTCATGTCACTAAAGCCCAAATTTTTTGGCAAATTCTGAATAATTCCTGTTTCAGAGTTAGCCATTTGTAAGGCTGTCTTTTCTGGTGTTTCCACGGTTACTTTGCCAGACTCAATGGTTAAATCTGATGAAACCCAGGCAGAAACGGCCTCGTGTTCGATACCCCCCGCCTCAAACTCACGACCGTGAAGTGCTAAGGCTGCAGCTTCAGTCGCGCCACTTGTAAAAACAATATCATGAGCGCCTACACCAAAAGCATTGGATATTTGAGAGCGGGCCTTCTCAATTATCGCCTTTGCAGCGCGTCCCTCCAGATGTATCGATGAAGGGTTTCCAACCACTTCAAGTGCCGAGATCATTGCCGCACGGGATTCAGGCCTTAAAGGGGTTGTAGCGTTATGATCTAAATAGATACGATTTGGCATTAATCGATCACTTCAAACAAATTTGGTACAGCTGGACATGGAGATAATGTGTTTTCAACTACGTCTGATAGGCGAGTCTGATGCAAAAATACATAAACCTGTGCGCTCATAACTTCCCATAATCTGTTGGTAACACTTTGAGCTCGGCTGCCGGATACCCCACCTGACGCGCCAGCTCCCTTATGAAGAGCATCCATAGTTTCATCCAAAGCTTTTAATATATCAACTATTCGAATTTCCGTTGCAGGCCTAGCTAATCGATAGCCACCATTTGGACCACGCACAGACACAACCAGGCCGGAACGACGTAGTTTTACAAATAATTGTTCCAGATATGGTAATGATATGTCTTGTCGGCGAGAAACGTCAGACAACGAAGCCAACTCAGAGTTATTTAGCAAAGCCAAATCTGCTAATGCTACCATTCCGTAACGACCTTTGGTAGACAGTTTCATGTCGAATTATGCTCTCATCAGGTAGTGAATTTTCATTTTTAGTTCAAATTAATTGACCTACGCTCGCCGGTTGCGTAGTCCGGTGCTTAGAGCGGGAAGCCGCAATCTGATTTAGAATGGTTCTAAGCTGACACTTGTCTAACGTCAAGCCAAGCTAGACCTTAAACATACCAAAGGAATAAAATGCCTGAAGTCATATTTCCCGGCCCAGAAGGCCGCCTAGAAGGTCGTTACCACCCTCAAAAGACTAAGGACTCGCCAATTGCAATTATATTGCAGCCACACCCACAGTTTGGCGGCACTATGAATAATAAAGTAGTCTATAATTTACATTATGCCTTTTACAATATGGGGTTTACTGTACTTAGATTTAATTTTCGGGGTGTGGGTCGTTCGCAAGGAGAATATGACCAAGGGATTGGCGAGCTAAGTGATGCAGCTTCAGCTTTAGATTATCTTCAATCCATGAATACCAACGCAAAACAGTGCTGGGTTGCAGGTTTTAGTTTTGGGGCGTGGATTGGAATGCAGCTATTAATGCGCCGGCCAGAAATCTCAGGTTTCATTAGCGTAAGTCCGCCGGCAAACATGTATGATTTTAGCTTCCTCGCCCCCTGCCCAGCCTCAGGCTTGATCATTAATGGGCTTGCAGATCGAGTTGCGCCGCCTGAAGATACAGTTATCTTGGTAAACAAGCTTCATGAACAAAAAGGCATTACAATCACACATGAAGAAGTTGAGGGGTCTGGTCACTTTTTTGAAGATCCTCATATGGACCCAATGATAAATTCGGTTCAAACATATGTGAAGCGCAGAATGACAGAAAATACTCGCTAGGAGCCGTAATTATTTGGATTGAAGTTAAAGTGCTTAAGGATGTCCCTACAAACAGAGTAGTTGTGCGATTATTTTATAGACTTTTTGAAAATAATTTTAAGGGTATTAAACGTATTTATGCCATGATTTTTAATCATGCGTGGAACACAACTAAAATATAACTTTGAAAGCTTTGAGATGAGCAGTATTGGAATTGGAATAGTTGGTGGCGGGTACATGGGCAAAGCCCATTCGGTAGCATTTTCTGCCGTTGCTGGGGTGTTTCAAACCGCATTACGTCCTCGGTTAGTTACAATTTGTGCACAAACTGAAACCAATGCAGAGCGTTATCGAAATGCATATGGCTTTGAGAAGGCAACATCTAATTGGAAAGACTTAATTTCTGATCCTGCCGTGGAAGCTATCGTTATAGCTTCGCCACAGCATACCCACCACGACATAGCTGTTGCAGCTTTAAATGCTGGAAAACCTGTTTTATGTGAAAAACCCTTGGGCTGTTCTTTAGAACAAAGCCGATCAATGGTCGCAGCAGCAAAGGCATCTGGCGTTGCAAATATGGTGGGTTTCAACTACATTCGCACCCCAGCTTCTCAGCAAATTAAAAAGTTTTTAATGGAAGGCCGCATAGGTGATGTAACGTGGTTCCGTGGAGAAATGACCGAAGACTTTTTTGCTGACCCAAAGGTTGGTGGGTGGCGATCACAGGGCATTGCAAATGGTACAATGGGTGATTTGGCGCCACACATGATAAACGCAGCACACACTTTGATGGGGCCAATAGATAGGCTTTGCGCTTCGGTTGAAACCGTACACAAAATTAGAGATGGTTTAGCGGTAACTAATGACGATCAGGCCCAAATGATGTGCCATTTTGAAAATGGCGCTCAAGGACATATGTTTTTTAGCCGAGTGGCGACAGGTCGCAAGATGGGTTTTGCTTATGAAGTCCATGGCACCAAAGGCCACATTCGCTTTGATCAAGAAGATCAAAATGTGCTTTGGCTATATACGACTGAAGGGCCTGAAACTGAACGGGGTTTTCGCAAAATTCTTACTGGCCCCGCCCATCCAGACTACCTTCATTTTTGCCAAGGTCCAGGCCATGGCACAGGTTATCAGGACCAGATTATAATAGAAGCCAAAGATTTTTTAACATCAATCTCAGAAAATCGCATAATTTGGCCCTCCTTCGAAGAAGGCATGGAGGTAAATCGGATTGTAACCGCTGCCCATGACTCAAGTGCTACAAAAACTTGGGTTAATGTTAAAGACTATTAATCCTAAGAGGCTAATAAATGATTAAAATTGGTAATGCACCTTGTTCTTGGGGTGTGGAATTCGCAAATGATGCTCGCAATCCTGATTGGCAGCGAGTTTTAGAAGAAAACGCAATAGCAGGCTATAACGGTATTGAGCTTGGTCCCGTTGGTTTCATGCCGGAGGACCCCATTGTTTTATCGGAGGCATTGGATCAGTTTAATCAGGAGTTAATCGGTGGTGTAGTTTTTCGGGCATTTCACGATCCAGATTGTTGGGATGATGTTTTAGACGGTTCAATTCGTACATGCAAAGCCCTGGCTGCGCATGGAGCCACTCGTCTGGTACTAATCGACAGTATTTCACCCCGTCGAGCTCCAACAGCAGGTCGAGCGGCAGAAGCAGAGCAAATGGATAATATTGAATGGCAAAAATTTCGTGATAGAATACTAACAATAGCAAAGATGGGAACGGAAGAATACGGTCTATCTGTAGGAATTCATGCCCATGCGGCTGGCTTTATGGATTTTGAACCAGAACTAGAACGCTTACTAAGTGAAATTGATGAAAAAATCCTTGGAATATGCTTTGATACAGGCCATCATCTCTACGCTGGATTTGATCCAGTTAAGTTTATGGAGAAATACATTTCTCGCATAAATTATATGCATTTTAAAGATATAGACCCAGTAGTTAAAGCTGATGTTGTGAAAAAACGTACTGGGTTCTATGATGCTTGTGGCCAAGGCATTTTCTGTAACCTTGGTGATGGAAATGTAGATTTTCCGAGAGTACGTCAGCTTCTTTTAGACGCTAATTTCGATGGCTGGTGCACTGTTGAGCAAGACTGTGATCCGACCGGCAGCACGTCACCACTGAATGATGCAAAGCTCAATCGCAACTATCTGAAATCCATTGGCTTCTAGGGAACACATAAATGAAAAAATTAAAATGGGGAATGATCGGCGGTGGTGCTGGCAGTCAAATTGGGCCAGCACATAGATTAGGTGCCAGCTTGGATGGACTGTTTGAGTTTACAGCAGGCGCTTTGGACCATATTCCGGCGGAAAGCATCAGGTATGGCCAATCGTTTGGGCTGGGACAGCGCGCCTATCCCAGTTGGCAAGCAATGCTTTCAGGTGAACAAGCACATGCTGATCCAATTGATTTAGTGACCATTGCTACCCCTAATTCTACGCACTTTGAAATTACAAAAGCTTTTCTAGAGGGAGGCTTTCATGTTTTATGCGAAAAACCAATGACGATGACCGTTGAGGAGGGTGAAGAAATTGTTAAAATTTCTGAAACCACCAGAAAAATTTGCGCTGTAAATTATGGGTATTCAGGATATTCATTGGTACGACACATGAAAGCTATGGTTGCTCGCGGTGATATTGGCAAAGTACGGCTTGTTAATGCTGAATTTGCCCATGGCCATCATGCTGATGCCGCTGATTCAGATAACCCGCGCGTACGTTGGCGTTACGATCCATCGCAAGCTGGTGTCTCTGCCCAGTTTGCAGATTGTGGCATACATGCTTTGCATATGGCTAGCTTCGTGACAGGTCAGGATGTGACAAAGCTAAGTGCAGATACTGTTTCATGCATTGAAGCACGTGAGTTAGAAGATGATGCAATGGTCAATTTTCGTATGGATGGAGGCGCGGTCGGTCGTCTATGGACTTCGTCTATTGCCATTGGGCGGCAACATGGTTTGGGAATTCAGGTTTTTGGAGAGAAGGGTGGACTTCGTTGGTCCCAGGAGCACCCCAACCAATTATTTTATATGCCACTTGGTGAGAGATTACAGGTAATTGAACGTGGTGAAGATAACTTGTCACCAGAAGCTGACAGAACTACACGGGTGACTATTGGGCACGCCGAGGGGATGCCACTTGCCTTTGCTAATATCTATACAGATTTGGCTGAAGCTATTCGGGCACTTAAGGAGCGGCGTGACATTGATCCATCAGCTAATATTTATCCACGTGCTGAAGATGGTTTGCGTTCCATGGCAGCTGTTTTTGCCGTAGCTAAATCTGGAAGACAAGGTGGAACCTGGATTGATGCCCGCCCACCAATGTTCAGGTAATATAAATATTAAATTTTTTGTTATAGGTTTTGACTTAAAAAGTGATTCAGCAAACTAGAACTCATCCCTTTGTCGATTTTTATCTTCTATCAAAGAAAAATCAAAGAAGAAAATATACGCTGAATAAATACCCAAGCACCCAATAACAACGGCCCAAAATATATGGCCAATCAAGCTTTCAATTAATGTCCAAGAGGCTAGCAGTACCACAAGCGCAATCCTCCGCCAAAGTGGAGCAAAAAAAGGATGACGAAGATCAATCGATCTAAAAAGTTGACGGCCCAATTTACAATGTACTCATTTATATTATTTAACTCAGTTAACCCATTTCATTATAAAAATTTTATATGTGAGTTTGAAAATTTTCTTTATCTTAGATCAAAATATCCACTTAACAAGTATTGTTTAGACTTTAACTTTTGGATTTTTACCTAAAATTATCATTGATAAAATGTCATCTTCGGTAACATCTCCAACACGCTCAGTACCCACCAGTAGACCATTTTTCATAACGCTGGCACGATCACAAAGCTTCATTACGTTGTGAATGTCATGCTCGATCAGAAATATACCGAGCCCTTGTTTTTTCAGTTGTTGGATCAACTCGGACACCATCTCACTCTCTTGTGGACCAAGAGCGGCAGTAGGCTCATCCATAATCAAGATTTTAGCATCAAAGTAAACTGCCCGGGCAATTGCGACGGATTGACGTTGGCCGCCTGAAAGAGCAGAAACTGGCTCATTAAATTTTTGAAAGTTAGGATTAAGTCGTGCCATAATTTTGCGCGTCTCTGCTTCCATCTTGCTTTCATCAAGAAATCCGCCGGGTCCGATCAGTTCTCGGCCCAAAAACAAGTTAGATGCAGCGTCTAGGTTGTCGGCTAAAGCAAGTGTCTGGTAGATAGTTTCAATGTTCTGATCGCGGGCATCTCGAGGATTATTAATAATTACTTTTTTACCATTGATGAAAATTTCACCGGCGTCTGCCTGGTAAGCTCCAGATAGGCATTTAATTAGTGTAGATTTACCCGCTCCATTGTGGCCAAGAAGGCCAACAACCTCGCCTGGATACAGGTCAACGCTAACCTTATCCACAGCTTTTATACCACCAAATGAAATTGATATATTTTTTAAATTTACGAGAGGCGTATGTTTCTGGGTCATGTATATTGCCTCACTTTACACGTTTGTTGTACAAAATATCTAGGTATACTGCGAGAACCAAGACCACCCCTACCACGATCCTTTGTATAGCACTGTCAAATCCAATTAAAACCATACCCGACTGAAGGCTTTGCATGACTAATGCTCCAAGAATAGCGCCATAAATTTTACCAACTCCTCCTGAGAGTGATGTACCACCAATCACAGCTGCTGCAATTACATACAGCTCGTCTAAAGTTCCCAATGCGTTGGTAGCGGAGTTTAGGCGAGCTGAAGCTATAACCGCCGCAACTGCTGTTAACATGCCCATGAGAGCAAAAACTTTCATTGTCACCCATTTTGTATCAATTCCAGCGAGTGCTGCAGCCTCTGGGTTACCCCCGATAGCAAAAACGTAGCGACCAAAACGTGTCCGTGTCACTAAGATTGTCATTAAAATACCAACAGTAATTAGGATCAAAACTGGAATTGCGAAGCCATGACTGATAAAAGTACCTTCCAAGTCTTGTCCTATTTTAGCCCCATATTGCCGAACTATCCCTTTTGGCCACGGGTAAGAGTTGACTAAAAGCACAGCCCCAATAATTGCTGAACACCCCACTAAGGCTAGCATAGCTTCCGCCCATTTGGGTCGTAATCGAAAATTATGCTTAATCCGAGACTTACGTCCGGCGTAAATTGTGTAGGCAACCCCTAGGCATGCTGTTAAACCAACGGCCCAGCTACCCACTGCCCCAATGGCGCCGTAAGGTCCTCCACCAAGCAAAGCAAATGTACCATCTACGGGGGATATAGTCCGGCCGCCTGCAGATAAAAAGGCCATGCCACGCCATACCATTAAGCCACCAAGAGTGACTATGAACGCTGGAATTTCTCGATAAGCAATTAACCATCCATGCAGGGCACCTATTAAAGTGCCAAAAATCAAACCAACAATTACCGCCATCATCCAGATTGACCAATGCCCAATCCCAACAATTTGAGGCAATATTTCTACCTGCAAAAGACCCATTGCCATGGCAATAACACCAATCATTGATCCAACCGACAGGTCAATATTTCGGGTAACAATAACTAGAACCATGCCAGTAGCCATAATTCCAATCGATGACGTCTGAACGGAGAGGTTCCAAAGGTTACGGGGTGTTAAAAAGGCTCCAAAATTATTAAAAACTACCCCGTAAAAATGAAATCCACCCCATATTAGGGCTAATGCTCCAAGCATCCCCAAGAGGCGGGTATCTATTTCAGTATCATTTAGGAAGCGCGCTATAAAACCCATTTGGCTGCTTGAAGGGGGTTCATTTTTTGAGTCATCATTCATGAGTAATCCAGGGTATTTATTAGCTTATTGAGTTAAATACTCTTAAATAAGGCAGTAACCATTTTGACATAAGATTATTTAAACTAAATAATCAAAAATCAATTTACAGCAATTAAATGGCGCCGATCCAATTGGACCGGCGCCGAGTAACCTAGCTAATTAGCAGCCATCTACATTTGCGATAGCACCTTCACAAGCCTGAGCTTTACTGATGTGGCCGCCGTCGATTGCAACACTAAGATTGCTACGTGTAAGCGGTGTTGGGTCCATCAAGATAGCATTGATAGCGATACCTTTTTCGCCACCGTCGAATATTGATGCACCTTTGATATCAGACATTGCTACACCATCGGCCAAAGCGGAGGCAATTTCGCCAGCAGCTTTGCCCAAGTCACGAGCATCTTTCCAAACTGAAACTGTCTGAGAACCGCGAGCTACACGATTGATAGCCGCTAGGTCACCATCTTGGCCACCAACCGGTATAACAAGGCCTTGTGCTGAAAGTGCAGCAACTACCCCACCAGCCATACCGTCATTTTCTGATAGGACAGCGTCAACATTATTGTCATTTGCAGTTAGAATTTGCTCCATATTTTTTTGAGCATTTTCAGGCTTCCATCCATCAGAGAAAGACTCACCCACAATTTTAATCTTACCAGATGCGACGTCGTCACCAATTACTTCCATCATCCCTTGTAAAAGGAACATTGCGTTTGGATCACCTGGATCACCTTTAATAATCGCATAATTACCAGACGGCTGAACAGCTTGCACTGATTTTGCAATGATACGCCCAACACCTACGTTATCAAATGTCAAATAGAAGGTACGAACATCTTCGATCAAACGGTCGTAGCCTACCACGGGAATACCCTCGTTTGCCGCAGCTTCAATAGCTGGAGCAATAGCATCTTTGTCCCAAGCATTGATAACTAACGCATCAACGCCCTGTGTGATCAACGCTTCGATGTCTGTAAGTTGCTTGGCCGAAGAAGATTCCGCATCTGCAGAAACATATGTATTACCTGCCGCTTCAATAGCAGCAACCATTGCGGCTTCGTCAATTTTCCAACGCTCCTCTTGGAAACTAGCCCAAGATACACCAATTGATTTACCACCTGCTAATACCGCAGAACTAGTAATACTAACAGCAGCAACGGCCGCCGCTAAAATAAGTTTATTCATTTTTTTCTCCCAATTTACTTTTTAAAGTTAGCGCTAACGCGTTAACATAAGAACTATTTAGTTTTAACATAATATATAAAACACGCGTCGTCTTATAATGTATCATAAATAGTGTAAATAAGTATTAGTTAGTAAGTTTTTATTTTTAACAAGTTAGGTTTAAATTACTTTTTCAAGCATTCAAAATCTGGTACGATAAGTTGGTTGGCCAAAAGATTAAAAAGTCTATCTATAAATACTAAAGGGACGTAAGAATAATTGAAGAACCTCATTATAATAGCTGTACTGCTTTGCTCTCCAAGTTACTCATCACCTGTTTTCAAAGATTTCTCAAATAACTTGCCACATCACGTCTATTCGGGCGAATGGAACCACTTTGTGGGTGGTGGTGTTGCTGTGATGGATTGCAACGGCGATAGGTTACCTGATTTTTTTGCCGCTGGGGGCACCAAGCCTGCAGTGCTTTTTACAAATACTGGTGAATTCAATTTTACACAGGCTAATATTCCAGTTTTATTTGATACTACGGGCGCATACCCAATAGATATTAATGCTGATGGACATATGGATCTTTTTGTTCTGCGAATTGGCCCAAATGTCGTGCTAAAAGGTGGCGCAAATTGTGAATTTGTAGATGCTACCGATGAATTTAAAATTCCACATGCCAGTCAATGGTCTACCGCGTTCAGCGCATGGTGGTCTGATAATAAATTCCCCCATATGGTTATTGGGAATTATGTTGACTTAGATGACCCTAAAGGACCTTTTTTTGCCTGTGATAACCATCAATTGTTGGTGCCATCTGGTAACGGTTACATTGCACAGAAATTAGAACCAGGGTTTTGTACACTCTCAATGTTGGCTGCCCAAGACGCCAGTGGCAGGATGCGTTTAAGAATTTCAAATGATCGACAATACTATGTTCGGAATGGGTATGAGCAAATGTGGGACATAGCCGATGAACGGTTCCTAACTGAATTAGATGGTTGGAAAAAAGTATCAATTTGGGGAATGGGGATTGCCAGCCGTGATATAACTGGGGACGGTCGTGATGAAGTTTTTCTCACCTCTATGGGTGACCAACTTTTACAAATAGCCCAAGAAGATGGTACCTATGTAGCCGCTCCTTTTGAGACAGGAACATATGCCCATCGGCCATATTTTGGGGATGATGGCCGCCCTTCAACTGGGTGGCATGCGCAATTTGGTGATGTCAATAATGACGGCCGCCCTGATCTCTTTATTTCAAAAGGAAATGTTGATCAAATGCCCTCAAATGCAATCTACGATCCAAACAACTTACTGATACAGAAAAGTGATGGCAGATTTATTGAAGTTGGGCTGTCAGCTGGAATCGCTAGCAAAGAACGTAGTCGAGGCGCCGCCTTAGCCGATTTTGATCTCGATGGACGATTGGATATTTTAGTTTTAAATAGAAGAGCTCCAATACAAATTTATCGTAATGAAACAGAAAACGTAGGCCACTGGCTTAAGGTGAAACTGACCCAAGACGGCGGGAATCGTAACGCAGTTGGTGCACGGGTCGAGGTTGGTGGTGACGTCCAGCAAATATCTATTGGCGGTGGACACGCCGGTGGCCAGTCGCTTCCACTACATTTTGGTTTAGGCTCCTCACGTACGGTCAATATTACGGTCACGTGGCCAGACGGCGTGGTGATCACACACACAGCTAACGCGGATCAAACGGTAAACTTGCATCGCTAGGGGTTGGGTATTACCAGACCACTTGGGACTGAATCTGGAATACCTAACCGCCCAGTAAGGGCTGTTGCGTCTGTTAACGATCCCAAAAAAGCTACTATTTCTGACACTTCCTTGGATGTTAATTGTACGGCCGTAATACTAACCGCATCCGCTATGGCAGCTACCTCAGTTGGATTATCCATGATACGCCAATCTACAGTGTCAAATTGCGTTAACACAACGCCAGAACGGTCAAAATTATAAAGTGCAGCACGAGGGTCAGCATGTGCTGTAACAAACGCGCTTAAATCGCTATAGGCACCTGCGTGTCCCCATGGCCCTGTGAATTCCACATTTCGTAACGATGGAGTACGAAAAGCGTATTTATCAGCAACAACACCTGTTACACGAAACCGACCTTCATCACGGGCATGCGACTGAAAGCGCGCTGCTTTGCCTGGCCCAATCTGTGGCTGACCCATTGCATGAAAATTATGGTCAGTGAGTAACGCCCCACTATGGCAAGTGGCACAACCAGCTTCACCGTAAAAAAGCTTTAATCCATTATGTGCAACCGCTGTCAGCTGTTTTTGATTTTTCAAATAAGCATCGAAGGGTGCTGTGTCAGATCGCCACTCAAACTCCATGAATGATGCAATTGCATTTGATATATCAGTAAAGGCGATATCACTTGGACTAGATATATTTTTGTAAACATTAGTAAAATTTTGAACATACTGAGGAATTGAGGCTATTCGCTGTGCGATCAAATCCCATGCACCATTTTTGCCGGTAAGTGTGCCGCGTCTTACAGCTTGTGAAACCTCATTTTCCGAATAATGACCAGCCATTTCATCACCCGAAAGCACAGGAAACATCGTTTGCGCTGATATAATGGAGGCAAACCCACTTACCATCTCATCTTCCAAAGGGGTGCGCAGCCCAGAACTCCGTGAGGTGTCAACTTCCACGCGCCCATCGTGAAAAAGTACCTGGAATTGTTTTGCTCCAAGGTTAAACAATGGTTGTGCGTTCCGAGGAACTCTCTGTTCAGGCAAGTTCTTTGAATCAACAACACGACTTAAACCAAGGCCACTGCCTCCATCACCAAGTGATAAAGAAAGACCGTCTCCAGTGCCAAAGGCTGGGTGGTGACAAGTTGCGCAGGCAACTTCTTTGTTTCCAGACAAAATTGGATCATAAAATAACAGCTGACCTAACTCTGCCTCCGCTCGCTCAACGGTACGAAAGTCACTGTCGGTCAACGGCAAAGGTAAATCCGCAGCCACTGCCGCTTGAGTTAAAAGAATATAAGTAAAAAAAATAATTCTATACAAGCGTATG
Organism: uncultured Planktomarina sp.; assembly: GCA_913047725.1. GTDB lineage: Bacteria > Pseudomonadota > Alphaproteobacteria > Rhodobacterales > Rhodobacteraceae > Planktomarina. The sequence continues at coordinate 6,943 of CAJWTH010000008.1, read as the reverse complement.
ATCCTACTTTGTTTTTTCAATCATGTCAGCAACTTTACAGAATTAAAATGTGTCATATTCACTCGGTTAACATCAAATAGAAAGCTAATTCCATAACCTATTTTTTTGAAATTAAAAAACATCATTCACTACTAAGTTTTGAAACAAGGTTTTGGGTTGAAAGGTCGTAATTGGTAGCGGAATTACTTCCGTCAAGTACTGGAGCAAGTTCTGTTGCAAGTTCTTTGCCAAGCTCTACGCCCCACTGGTCAAAAGAATTAATACCCAAAATGACTCCCTCCACAAAAACGCGGTGTTCATACAAGGCTATTATTTGCCCCAAACAAAAGGGAGTAAGTTTTGAATAGACTAAAGTAGTTGATGGACGATTTCCTTCGAATACTCGTTGGCGGGCCTGTTGCTCCAACTCTTTACCCATAAAGCCTAGCTTAGCAGTCATAGAACGGGCTGTTTCTATGTTTCGTCCGGACATCAATGCTTGAGATTGTGCCAGACAATTTGCTTGTAGGAGCTGATGATGGTGCTTTAGGTCTGCTTCGTGACTTTGCTTGGCAATCATAAATTCACAAGGAACGACATGTGTGCCTTGATGAATAAGTTGGTAAAAAGCATGTTGCCCGTTTGTACCAGGCTCACCCCAAACAATTGGTCCTGACTTTGTCAATAAATCCTTACCTTCAATTCCAACACCTTTTCCGTTTGACTCCATCTCTAACTGTTGTAGGTAGGCTGGCAGTCTTGAGAGCCTTTGCTCGTAGGGCAATACGGCCCGCGTAGAGTAGCCACAAATTTGTGCGTGCCAAATACCAACTAAAGCCATAATTACAGGTAAATTCTGACCTTTTTCTGACTTTTGAAAGTGCTCATCCATAGACTGGGCACCATTTAAGAAATTAGAAAAGTGTTCTTTGCCAATAGCAATCACCAAACTTAGACCAATTGGTCCCCACAAAGAATAACGACCGCCCACCCAATCTTCAAAACCAAATACCTGGCTGTTTGGTATCCCAAACTCTGCTGTTTTTTCTTTTGAGGAACTTAAAGCTACAAATTGGGCTCCAGGTTCCGAAACGCTATCAGCCATCCACTTAAACGCAGTTTTAGCGTTTGTTAAAGTTTCGACGGTCGTAAAGGTTTTTGAAGCAACAATTACCAAAGTAGTTTCTGGATTAAGATCAGCCAGAACATCGTGTATGTGCGCTCCATCTATATTACTCACATAGTGACATTTTGGCCCATTTGTATAAGGTTTAAGAGCTAAATAAGCCATGGCTGGACCAAGATCCGAACCACCAATACCAATATTAACAACGTCAGTGTATTTACCACCCTGCCCGCTAACTTTGCCAGTTTGCACTGCATCAGAAAAATCGAACATTCGGGCGCGAGTTTTAAGCACTGCTGGGATCACGTCCTTACCATCAACAAACACCCGCCCTGTCGACTTCCGCAACGCTGTATGCAGCACGGCTCTATTTTCACTTACATTAATTTTTTTTCCAAAAAACATAGCATCGCGTCTAGCTATTACGTCAGTATTAACTACTAATTCTAATAACTTACCACGAGTTTCTAAATCAATATTGGTTTTAGAGTAGTCAAAAAATAAGCCATCAGTTTCTACACAAAAAATATCAACACGCGCCTGATCAATTAGGGTATCTATTCTTCTTTTACAGACGGATAAAAATTTATTTTTTAATTCTTGAAACATACTCATCCTTAAACTGGACTCCAATGCACAGTCGCATTTGGGAGAAATTGAGAAATGGGAGCCGACGCAGGCTCTCTTTTCTCTGCCTCTTTTACAGCATTTTTCTTTTCCAAACCAATAATTAAAACATGAGTATTAACTGCTTTTTCAAGTACTCTTGCACTCAAAGTAACCCTAGGCTCCAGACTGTTATCCAATGGTGTAACTGGAACCACCTCAGCTGCATTCATGCTTTGAGCCAAAGCCAATCCAGGTGATCCCGGAAAAAGCGACGCTGTATGCATATCCACACCCATTCCAAGAACCAACACATCAATGGGTAAATAATTGGAAATATTTTCCGCTAATAACGAAGCTCCTTGGTCCAAGGTTTTATTTTTTTTATACAACGTCACAAAATTAGCTTTGGAAGCACGACCTGTTAACAGCTCTCTTTGGATCAATCGCGCGTTTGAGCGTGAATTTTCCATACTAACCCAGCGTTCATCAGTGGGAAATATAGTAATTTTTTCCCATTCAATATCAGAATCTCTTATGATGTTGAAAAAAGGCTTGGGAGTTGTGCCGCCCGGTACAACAAAGGTAGCCAGCCCCCTATTTTTAATTGCATTACTCAGTTCTACTTCTACTGTACTAGCCAAACTCTGCATAAGAGTTTCCGAAGTTTTATAATCTCTGAAAAGCATTATTTGATTTCACGCCATAGTCGATTATCGCGCTGAATAAGAGCCATTGCATCTTCGGGACCTGCACTGCCGGCGTCGTATAATTTTGGCACGTCATTTCGGCTCTCCCAGGCCTTAATAATTGGATCTGTCCACATCCACGCAGCTTCAACCTCATCTCCTCGCATAAATAGCGTTTGATTGCCACGGATGACATCCATTATTAAGCGTTCATATGCGTCTGGATTATCTTCGCCATGGTCTCCAAGAGCTTCGGCAAAAGTCATATCTAATGGCACATTTATTAGCCGCATACCGCCTGGACCTGGTTCCTTAATAGTAACGTCCAAAGTCATACCCTCGTTGGGTTGAAGCTGAATCGCGAGAATGTTTTGCTTCTCCCCTTCCCCTTTCTCAAAAATAGAATGTGGTAATTCTTTAAAGATAATCGCGATCTCAGAAGAGCGCATTTTCAACTTTTTGCCCGTGCGCAAATAAAAGGGTACCCCAGCCCATCGCCAGTTATTAACTTCTGTCTTAATTGCAACATAGCTTTCCGTAAAACTATGTGAGTTTTCAGCATCCTGCCGATAACTTTGTTCTGTTTTTGTAAGATCGTATTGACCACGAACGATATGATGCGGTTCAACATCTGCCAAAGCTCGAATAACTTTTAACTTTTCGTCACGAACAGAATTTGGATTAAATTGCGAAGGAGGCTCCATCGCAATTAAACATAATAGTTGCATCAGGTGGTTTTGGACCATATCACGCATCGCACCGGATTTATCGTAGTATGCGCCGCGCCCACCTACACCCACCGTCTCTGCCACAGATATTTGAATGTGATCTATATACTGTGAGTTCCATAATGGTTCGAACAAAAGATTTCCAAATCTAACAGCCATTAAATTCTGTACGGTTTCTTTGCCCAGATAATGGTCAATACGATAAATTTGGTTTTCACTAAAATATTGTGATAAAATTCCATTTAATTTTTTTGCACTTGATAAATCGTGGCCAAATGGCTTCTCAATTACTACTCTGGATTCTGGGGTAGCGATGTTCCATTTATTTAACCGAGAGGCAATTTCTCCAAACAAATTAGGCCCCACCGACAAGTAGTATGCATTTACTACATCTTTTCGGACAAGCTCTCCTAATTCTTCCCAACCGTCCTCACCCTGAGCATCAACTTTTATGTAGTGGAGCATCCCTAAAAATGCCTCTAGATATTCTTTGTCGATTATATGATTTCCACTAAACTCAGTAATTGAGTCATGGGCTAATAATAGATAGTCTTTTCTCTCTAGGTGCGTTCGAGCGACCCCAATAATCCGAGATTCTTTTGGAATTTGAGAGGCGCAGAAACGGCGAAACAATCCTGGTAGTATTTTGCGGCGGGCAAGATCACCGGTGCCCCCAAAAATTACTAAGTCAAAGGTATCAACTGGAATTATACGAGAAGCCATTTAGGACACCTTCTAATTGTTTGCGCTAACGAAGTCTTACAAAGGCTCCTTAGATTTTTCCAGAGCAACATGAAAATATGTTTGCGCTGGCAGTGTATTTACTTCCTACTTTTTTTAGTTCACCTCCAACACCAAATTACAATAATTATTTAAACATATAAAGAGTTTAGCATGTTTGATAAAAACGAGCAAAACACTAGGCGTAAATTTGAAGATCCATGGATTACGGAAAACGGTAAGCGCCGCGCGCGTGTGGCGCTAAAAAGTCCAAAAATACTTTGGTTTAATACTGGCACTCTTTGCAATATTAAATGCCAAAATTGTTATATTAAAAGTAGTCCAACTAATAATGCCTTAGTTTATATTAGTGCAAACGAAGTTAGTGAATATTTGGATCAATTAGTTACTCAGAAATGGCCCGTTGCTGAAATAGGGTTGACCGGTGGTGAACCTTTCATGAATCCAGAAATTCTTGGAATTATAGAGCGCTGTCTGAACAGAAACTATGTGGTCTTAATTCTAACTAATGCAATGCAACCCATGATGCGCAAAAATATAAAAGAAGGCCTGGTAAAGCTAAATAAATTATTTCCTTATAAAATAAAATTACGCATTTCTTTGGATCACTTCAAAGCAATACAGCACGATACAGAACGCGGATTAGGCGCGTTCGAAAAAACATTGCAGGGAATGGATTGGTTGCGTGACACAAATATTAGCACCAGCGTGGCAGGCCGAACAATCTGGGGTGAAACAGAGTTAGAAACACGCGCAGGTTATAGCAAACTCTTCAAAAAAAGACGGTATGCAATTGATGCAAACGACCCGACAGATACAATTTTATTCCCTGAAATAAACGAAAATATCGAAACACCTGAAATTACAAATGACTGCTGGAATAAATTGGAAAAAGATCCTGACACTGTTATGTGCTCGTACTCTCGCATGGTAGTTAAACGAAACGGTATGAAAAAACCCGTTGTTTTGGCATGTACCCTAATTACTACGAGCAGTGAGTTTGAATTAGGCTATACTCTTAAGGAAGCAGAGGTAGATGTGTCCTTGAACCACGCTACCTGCAGTAAGTTTTGCGTTTTAGGCGGAGCGAGCTGTTCACATTAAGCCTTCAACTCTGCATCCCAATATAGAAAATCAAACCAGCTTTCGTGTAAGTGATTTGGTGGAAATTTTCGTCCAATATTTCGTAACTCTTCCGCCTTCGGCTGTTTTACTATTTTACGTAGATTCATACCTGTTTGCTTCAAACCCCGCGATCCTTTCTTAAGATTGCAAGTTGAGCAAGCCGCAACAACGTTTTCCCAGCTTGTGACACCGCCGTGGGTTCGTGGAACTACATGATCAAATGTTAAATCGCCAAGCGCCCCACAATACTGACAGGAAAATTCATCTCGCAAAAACAAATTAAACCGCGTAAACGCTACGGTATTCCTTGGTTTTACATAGTCTCGGAGAACGACTACGGACGGAATGCGTATCTCAGTCGTTGGTGATCTTACAATATCGTCATATTCCGCAACTATTTGAACCCGATCAAGCCAAGCTGCTTTAACCGCATCTTGCCAGCTCCATAAAGATAGCGGATAGTAACAAAGAGGCCTATAGTCAGCGTTTAAAACTAACGCAGGCTTTTGCTTCAATGAAGCTGCATCTCTAACAAACTCTGTCCTAAATTCCTCACCCATTCCAACAGCCTCAAACCCATATGAATAAATTTTCCCAGAAATATTGGGCAAGTTCTATCAACTGATAGAACTATATCTAGTGCCCTTAGTCAAACAAACCCTGTATTTAGTTTATTTGTGCGTTTTTCTATTCCATGCCAAGTTGCTGACGCATAAAGGCAAGCGCAACCTGTAATCCGTCTGGAGCTATGCCATGTGAACCACCTTTCATGATATGCGCATATACGTCCTTAAATCCAGCAGCTTGAAGGCCTTCAACAGCCTTAGGCAATGAGTCCACTGGCACGACATCATCTTCGTCACCATGCACAAGCAATATTGGAAAAAAAGCGGTGGCATCATCCACCAATGCCTCAGGTTCTAAAAGCCTGCCTGAAAAGGCCACAACTCCTGCAATTGGATCTTCTCGCCGTGGCACCACGTGTAGAGCCATCATGGTTCCCTGTGAAAACCCAAAGACCAAAACCTGTTCTGGTAACAAATCATAGTCGATCATAATTCCATCTAAATATGAATCTAGGTCTTGTGTGGCCGAACGCAAGCCGATTAAGGCATCCTCTTCTGATGACCCATCAATCCAAGGAATTGGAAACCACTGCAGACCGGTGGCAGACGTTGAGGTCACTTCTGGGGCATCTGGTGCCAAGAATAGCGTGTCTGGCATGTGCTCCGCCAACATATCGGCCAACCCAAGTAAATCTGCTCCATTAGCACCATAACCATGCAGAAATATAACTGCACTGTGAATGGTGCCACTGTCTGGCATCCGAGTATCTGATTTTAAAATGCGGGTCATTATACATCTCTGTTCTAATTATATTATTGTCATATGCTGATACAAAAATCGCTGCAACGGACTAATGGTGAAAATCAATTCTAGAACTATATTATATTTTAATTATCAGTCAGAATATATTTAATTAAACTTCAGCTTTTTTTATCATGATTATTTATTCAAATTATCCAACCAAATTTTAATCTCGGTCAACGACCTTAGTGTTGAAGCTGGCGTTGGAGGTGGTCGGTTGATCATCAAAACTGGTATTTCTAGGCTACGCGCCGCATCTAATTTAGTACGACTTGCGGAACCTCCAGAGTTTTTTACAATTAATACGTCAATATTTAACTCTATAAAAAGTGCTTTTTCAGCAACTTCAGAAAACGGTGGTCGAGCGATTATAAAGGTACCATTTAACCATGGGAAAGGCATATCTGGGGGGTCAATTTGACGGCAATAAAGTCGGGAATTTCTGATATTTTTAAACTTAAAGAGACTTTGTCGTCCTGTTGCAAGAAATACATTTAGCGGTGATGAAATATATTTTATTGCCTCCGATTCATCATTAATAAATGTCCACTTATCACCCTCACTGGGTTTCCACTCTGGTC
>CAJWTH010000007.1 GCA_913047725.1 uncultured Planktomarina sp. | reverse complement strand
AACCGCGGACCTACTGATTACAAATCAGTTGCTCTACCAGCTGAGCTATAGGGGCACTGCGGGGCCGTTTAGGTCAAATTTTGCAAGCATGCAAGCCCTAGCGGTTTGCTTTTGCTAAAACAATTATAGCACCAAAAGATAGTCCTATCATTAATAAAGCCGGTGGAGCAGTTGCATTGAAGTTCTCTAAAGTTGCTTGCCCATAGGTGTGGGTGGACAGAGTTTCAAAGTTAAAGGGTCTTAACAGTAGAGTAGCAGGTAGTTCTTTAATAGTATCGACAAAAACCAAAACCATCGCTGAAGCTAAGCTACCCCGCATTAGCGGTTGGTAGATCCTCCATATCAATGATGATCGTCCCAAACCAAGGGATTGTGCAACGTGAGGAATACTTGGTGAAATGGTAGCTAACCCAGCCTCTGAAGCACCCACGCCAATAGCAAAAAAACGTACACAGTAAGCTATGACGAGAGCGGCAGCGGTGCCGGTTAAAAGTAGCCCAGGATCTACTGCTGTCATAAGGTAAATCTTATCAGCGGCCCAGTTATCTAATGTTGCTAATGGAATTAAAATTCCAAGTCCAAGAACAGCCCCCGGGAATGCATACCCCAAGGTACTTACAGTCGGTATGTACTTGCCTAATAATGTTTTATTATCCTTTAAGCCTAGAACCATAATCATCGATAAAGATACAACCAATGTAGCACTTACAAAACCTAATAACAGACTGTGACCCGCAGCACGCCAGAGCTCTGTATCTGTCCATAAATTAATATCGTTAAGCGCAGGGCGAACGAGCACAAATAGCGGAATAATAAACCCAATAAAGATAGGTACTAAGCAAAATAGTAAGGCAAAGGAGCTCATTAAATTAGATACTCTTTGGGGCTTTACTCGCGCTAGTTGGCGTCCAGATTTATTAAAACGCGCATTGCGCCGACCAAGCCTTTCAAGAAATAGCAAGGCTGCTACTATAACAACTGCAAATAAGGCTAATTGGGCCGCGCCTCCAGTATTATAGCTTTCAAGCCATAGTGAAAAAATTCCCGTTGTCAGAGTTTGCACAGCAAAGAAATCAACTGTTCCAAAATCGTTCAACGTTTCCATCATCACAATCGCGGTGCCTGCTGCAATCGCGGGGCGAGCTTGGGGTAAAGAAATTCGCCAAAATTGACGAACATGTCCAAGACCCAACGAACGGGCTACATCATGACCACTTGAGGGCAACTCACGAAACGCAGACCGGGCTAATAAATAGACATATGGGTAAAGGGCAAAAGACAGTACCAATATAGCACCAAAGCGGGACCTAATATCGGGAAACCAGTAGTCACGAGCAGAAGTCCATCCCATCGTCGCCCGCAATGAAGTTTGTAATGGGCCAGCATATTCCAAGAGTTCAACCCAAGCATAAGCCGCAATAAATGATGGCATCGTCAAAGGCAGAAACAATGCATACTTTATAAACTTAGCTCCAGGGAATTTTATATTAGCAACCAAATACGCCAAAGAGGTACCTAAAAATAGGCTTAAGAAGCCAACTCCCACCATCAGCACCAAACTGTTTGTAAAATAGCGTGGCAAGACCGTAGACATAAGATGCCGCCACTGCACAGTTTCCACCGAAAAAGATAGCCAAACGATAGAAGCAATTGGAAATATAAAAATAAACGCTATCAAAGTGGCAGTGACGAAACCAAAGTTCCACCGCTGCCGAACGTTTCCCACTCCCGATCCTTCAGCCAAGATAATACTCATTTTCCAATATTTAAACTGCCCTTAGAATTTAGAAATATTAAACCAAGACACAATCACATTTGTTAATATTTAAAATATTGATGCCTGACGTAAGAATATACCAGGATCTACCAAGGGGTTGTGAATATATAAACAATAAATAACGCCTCACATTCCCAAGGCTTGTTTGTACATATCTAAAATGGCTTCTTCTTCAGCAATATCAGCCTGGTCACGCTTTCGCATGCCGATAAGCTTACGTATAACCCTAGTGTCATATCCTCGTCCTTTAGCCTCAGCCATGACTTCTTTTTGTTGTTCTATAAGATCTTTTTTTTCAGCATCCAAGCGCTCAATCCGCTCAATAAATTTTCGTAATTCATCACCAGTAACACGGTAGCTACTTTCTATATCTGACATCGGGTACTCCGTTTTCAAAATTCATTAACAGATGGTTATCCGCCGATTTATACTTGCACAAGACAACAAGCTCCGTGAAGATAAACATAAATTATACCTTCGGAGAAATTTATGAACTGGTTGATTATAATTGGCGTTATTATAACTTGCTTTGGGCTTGGTTTACTTTTTTTTACAATTAGCAAAATTTGGCGGGCAAAAAAAGAAAATCTAAATGAACTTGCCATGAAAACTCAACTTCAATCAGCGATTGCGTGGAATTTAGGTGCCATGGCTTGTTCAGGGATAGGCTTAATGATCGTTGTGCTAGGAGCTATACTAAAAGCATAGTTCTGAGTAATTAAAATTTTACTCTGATACTCAAGATACTGAATTTCATCTAGACGTATGACTTGAGCCCAACTAAGATTATTAAATGCGGTCTCATATACTTTCGCCATACTATTCAGTAGCACCCCAAATTTCTGAGGCGGATATTTCTGCAATTGTAAGTGCAGGCTTCAAAGCGATTATCTGCAATCGTCCAGATTATGAAAATTCAGAAGACCTACATATAGCAGTTATAAAGGCCGCAGCATTAGAAGCTGGACTGGAGTTCGCTGAAAATGTTTTTGATGGTAGTACTTTTGGCTCAGACAAAATTGCAATACAAACAGACCTAATGCAAAAACTACAAAACCCTGTTTTAGCTTATTGTACTTCTGGAGCCAGATCTGCTGTGGTTTGGGCTTTTGCAAATGCTGGTATTATCGAAGTCAATAAGATTTTGGCGACGATACGCGAAGCAGGTTACCAATTAGACCATCTGCACGACCAGCTCGAGCAACTAGCACTCACCCGTGCAATAGATTGAAAAATCTTATAGGTAGGGAAAATACCAATGACTAAAAAATTCCATAAACCAACCGCCGAATTCGCTGCTAACTCTCATGCCAACAGTGCTAAATATGAGGAAATGTACGCGGCGTCTCTGCGTGATCCAGAGTCGTTTTGGGCAGAACAAGGTAGGCGTTTGGACTGGATAGAACCTTATACAATAATTAAAAATACCACATTTAATCACTCTGATGTTTCTATAAAGTGGTATGAAGACGGACAGCTAAATGTCAGTGCTAATTGCATTGATAGGCACCTCCCCACTCGTGGTGAACAAGTAGCTATCATTTGGGAAGGTGATGACCCAAATGATAGTAAAAATATAACTTACAATCAACTACATGAAAAAGTCTGTAAACTTGCCAATGTCTATAAAAATTTGGGCGTAAAAAAGGGTGATCGAGTTGTCTTGTACATGCCGATGATCCCAGAAGCAGCTTTCGCAATGCTGGCCTGCAATCGAATTGGTGCTGTTCATTCAATTGTTTTTGGGGGCTTTTCTCCAGAAGCACTAGCTGCAAGAATTACAGCTTGTGATGCGAAACTGATAGTAACAGCCGACCAAGCGCCACGCGGTGGTAAAAATACTCCTCTGAAAGCTAATGTAGACGAAGCTTTAAAAATTTGTGGCGATGTAACCACCATAGTTGTCGAACGCACCAACGCTGAGATCAAAAATAAAATAAATCGGGACCATAGCTACGAATCTTTGATGGCAAATGCATCTGTTAACAGTGTACCCGAGCCAATGAATGCAGAAGACCCACTGTTTATACTCTATACGTCTGGCTCAACTGGCGCCCCTAAGGGTGTAGTTCATTCAACCGGTGGCTATCTTGTCTATGCCTCTATGACACATCAGTACACATTCGATTATCATGATGGCGATATTTTTTGGTGCACCGCGGATGTGGGTTGGGTTACGGGACATAGTTATATAGTTTACGGACCACTAGCCAACGGCGCCACAACGGTGATGTTCGAAGGATTACCAACATATCCAGATGCAGGGCGGTTTTGGGCAGTCTGCGAGAAACACAAGGTTAATCAGTTTTATACTGCACCAACCGCAATTCGTGCCCTTATGGGGCAGGGTAATACCTTCGTTGATAAACATGATTTATCGTCAATTAAAGTACTTGGCACTGTCGGGGAGCCAATCAATCCAGAAGCGTGGAATTGGTATAACGAAGTTGTTGGCAAAGGCCGAGCACCAATTGTTGATACTTGGTGGCAGACCGAAACTGGTGGGCATTTAATGACCCCACTACCCGGCGCAACTGACACTAAAGCAGGATCATGCACTTTCCCATTTTTTGGGGTGCAGCCAGTGATTTTGGATCCCACAACTGGCATAGAGATCACAGAGGTCGAGGCGGAGGGCGTGCTGTGTATCAAAGATAGCTGGCCTGGACAGATGCGTACCGTATGGGGCGATCATGACAGATTTATTTCTGCTTATTTCTCCGATTATAAGGGATATTACTTTACTGGAGACGGTTGCCGACGCGACGCCGATGGCTATTACTGGATCACTGGCAGAGTAGATGACGTTATTAATGTTTCTGGTCATAGAATGGGGACAGCAGAAGTGGAAAGTGCCTTAGTGGCGCATCCCAAAATTGCTGAAGCCGCTGTGGTCGGCTATCCTCATAAAATAAAAGGTCAGGGAATATACTGCTACGTAACACTTATGACTGGTGAAAAACCAACGAATGAATTACGGCTTGAACTTCGTGATTGGGTCCGCAAAGAGATCGGGCCCATTGCGTCACCAGATCTTATACAATGGGCCCCTGGTCTCCCCAAGACGCGCTCTGGTAAAATTATGCGACGCATTCTTCGGAAAGTTGCAGAGGATGATTTTGATGCACTAGGCGACACCTCCACCCTAGCAGATCCAAACGTAGTAGAAGATTTGATTAAAAATAGGATGAACCGAACCTGAGTATTTAAAAAATTGAGATTCAAAATTCATTTGAGCTGTTAGATGCCAATGCAATCAGACCATCATCATAAATAATATTTGAAAACCAATGTGATTAAGGATCTCCTTCCACTTTAGCTACAATTATCTTATAAAAAGCTAAATAGATCCGAAAAGGGATAAAATGGCCAAAAAACCAAATGACAATGATGTTGCCTTCATCGAGGCACTGGCAGAGTTACTAAGCAAACAGAGCCTTACAGAGATTGAGGTCAATCGTAACTACGGTGAAGACGACAGTTTAAACGTACGCATTTCAAAAACACAAAATGTGGTACAAACCACGGTCACAGCTCCCGTAATGGCTTCACCTAGGCCCATCACTTCCGAACCAACTGAAACGTCCATTATAACTGGTGATGATCCCAGTGCTCATCCTGGTGCAGTACCATCTCCGATGGTTGGAACAGTATATTTGCAAGCTGAACCCGGCTCACCTGCTTTTATTTCAATTGGAACTGTTGTGGCTGAAGGCGACACAATTCTGATTATTGAAGCAATGAAAACAATGAACCAAATTCCCGCACCACATTCTGGCACCGTGAAACGAATACTAGTTGAAGATGGTGGACCTGTTGAATACGGGTCCCCTTTGGTGATTATTGAATAATGTTCAAAAAAATTCTTGTTGCCAACCGAGGTGAAATTGCCCTCCGCATTATCAGAGCAGCCCGTGAAATGGGGATTTCAAGCGTAGCGGTTCATTCCACAGCCGATAGTGATGCAATGCATGTACGAATGGCAGATGAATCTGTATGCATAGGGCCAGCCTCAGGGACTGAAAGTTACTTATCCATTCCTGCAATTATTGCGGCAGCAGAAATTACAGGGGCTGACGCTATTCACCCTGGCTACGGTTTTTTGTCAGAAAACGCGTCATTTGTTCAGGCACTACAAGACCATGATATTGGGTTCATAGGTCCAACAGCCGAGCATATTCGCCTTATGGGTGATAAAATTAGTGCAAAAGATACTATGAAGGCTTTAGGAGTACCCTGCGTTCCTGGTTCCACAGGCGGCGTACCAGATGTTGAATCTGCTCTTAAAATTGGGAAAGAATTTGGCTACCCAGTAATTATAAAGGCCACAGCCGGTGGTGGTGGACGTGGTATGAAAGTTGCAAATTCTGCTGAGGAAATGGCAACAGCCTTCAGTTCAGCGCGTTCTGAAGGGAAAGCTGCATTTGGTAATGACGAAGTTTACATTGAAAAATATTTAACCACGCCCCGCCATATTGAGGTACAAGTATTTGGTGATGGAAAAGGAGCCGCTGTCCATTTAGGTGAGCGTGATTGTTCGCTTCAAAGACGTCATCAAAAAGTTTTTGAAGAAGCTCCAGGCCCGACAATCCGAGCGGATGAGCGCGCATCAATCGGTAAAGTTTGCGCAGACGCGGTAGCAAAAATTAATTACATTGGCGCAGGTACAATAGAATTTCTCTATGAAAACGGTGAATTTTACTTCATCGAAATGAACACGCGACTACAAGTTGAGCATCCCGTGACAGAGGCTATTTTTGGAGTGGACCTAGTTCGCGAACAAATTCGTGTGGCAGAAGGGTATAGTCTCTCGTTCTCCCAAGAAAATTTAGCTATTAATGGCCACGCCATAGAGGTCCGCATCAATGCTGAAACATTCCCAGATTTTTTACCGCGCCCAGGAAAAATAAATGCCTATCACGCCCCGGGAGGGCTTGGAGTTAGGATGGACTCCGCACTTTATGACGGATACGTAATACCTCCATATTACGATAGCTTAATTGGCAAACTAATTGTTCACGCACCAGATCGTCCCGCAGCGATTTCTCGCCTAAAAAGGGCTCTGGACGAGTTAATAATTGATGGCATCGAAACCACAATTCCTCTGTTTCACGCACTTTTAGAAGAAGAGGATGTGTACTCTGGGAATTACAACATTCATTGGTTGGAACATTGGCTGGAACACACCTTTGAAGAAAAATGAAGCCAGAGCCTCTTGATCCACAGCTAATGCTTAGCGCCTATGCTAGAGGTATTTTTCCCATGGCAGAAAAGGCGACTGGTCCAGGGCTGTTTTGGGTCGATCCTGATATGCGTGGTGTTTTTCCAATGGATAAGTTTTACTTATCCCGCAGCATGCGGCGGTTTTTACGCGGAAATGAAATAAAAACTTCGTTGAATACTGAATTTGAAACCGTCCTGTTCCACTGTTCAAATCGGAGTGAAACTTGGATCAATCCAACTTTGAAAAGCTGCTACAAAGAGCTTCACAGTTTAGAACGATGCCATAGCCTAGAGGTTTGGCAAAGTGACGAGCTGGTGGGCGGAATATTTGGATTGACTATTGGTGGCGCATTTTTTGGAGAAAGTATGTTTTCTTTAAAAAAAAATGGTTCAAAAACTGCAGTCATAACACTTAGATTACACCTTCAGAACTGTGGATTTAAACTCTTTGATACCCAATTTATAACTGACCACCTGAAAAGTTTAGGCGCTATTGAGATCAGCAAGAGCTCATATCGAAACCAACTGGCCAAAGCTGTTAATTTGGCGGTCTCAATAAACTCTCAGCCACTACCAAATGTTCAAGGTATTTTACAACGCAACACCCAAACATCGTAGCGAGGATGCTCTAACGCGTTAAGTGCAGGTGAAGAAGCCACCATCCAGCCATTAAATAATTGAGCTTTATCTTTGGCCCAGTACACCGACAAAAGAGCAAACGCATCAAGACCAATTTTTTCTAATGGATAACGGCAGGAGTGGAGGTGTATGTCGATTGGACCGATAGTAACCGGTTCTTCAACCGATAATATAAAAGTTTGTAGCTCACCTGTGGTCCTATCTAGCCATCTCATTTCGGCAGTACTTGTTTCACTAGCCCGCTGCGAAATCCCCTGAACTGGCAAGAAAATTAAAAAAAATGCCAGCAAACGTATCATTAACTACCACTGCCAGATGCAAATTTCATTAGTAAATTCAATATTCCTAACGATGACTGAGTGTCGGCTATGGTGTCCCCTTCCACTAGATTAAAGGAAGATCCACCAGGTTGTAATTCAACAAAATGACCACCTAAGAGGCCTTCTGAAGCAATTATAATAGCAGTATCGTCTGGTAGCTGAATAGTATTTTGAAGTGCTATTTCGACATCAACAAAAAAACTTTCAGGATTAAGGGCTATATTGGAAATTGAACCAACTTTTACGCCAGCTAAGCGAACATCCGTTCCAATCGAAACACCTTCAATGGATCGAAAGCTTGCATTTAGCAGATAGGAATTGTCAGCATCGACCCAGCCACCACGTTGAAAAGCAACAAAAGCAAACCCAACCGCGGCTATCAGCACGCATGTACCAGCAATGAACTCAGCCCAAATGCCCCGCATCACATTACTCCGGTGTCCAGGCCTCATAGTCGCTGCGCGACTGAGGCGTAGTTTTTCGTATAGAACCAGCAGGAGCATAAGCCATAACAGTACCTGTAAGATTCGGCAGATGAGGCTTTTCCCATGCCTTGTGAACTAATGGAGTTGAATTTGGTGGTTCGTCCCATGTGTGATGTAGCCAACCATGCCAATCAGGACTGACACAACTCGCTTCAGCCTCTCCATTAAAAATTACCCAGCGCTTGGCATTATCACGCGTCTGATAAAATATGTTTCCAGCTTCATCCTCACCAACCTTCACGCCTTTGCGCCAAGTAAATAGCTGGGTATTCAAAGTCTGACCATTCCACCAAGTAACTGCACGAAGAAGTGTAGACAATATTCCCATGGAAGCCTCCCAAATCTAATTACAAAAGATATGCCTTAGTTGCAGCCATGGGTCTAGTGCCTGTCTTACCTCATATTAAAATGACCAAAACTTAAATATGGATTCAATCATTCTTAATATTTTATTTTACTACCCAGCCGATGCCGGCTCACTTTTGCTATCACTATGGATCATTAGTGGTGCGGCATCAGATGCAACTGCCTCTTCATTCACGACAACTTCTTCTACGCTATCTAATCCAGGTAAATCAAACATCGTATCAAGAAGGATATCTTCTAAAATAGATCGCAAACCCCTGGCGCCAGTTTTACGTTCAATCGCTCTCTTTGCGATTGCAACAAGCGCATCATCGGTGAATTTCAACGCTACCTCTTCGAGCTCAAACAACCGCTGGTATTGTTTAATCAACGCATTTTTAGGCTCAGTCAGGATTGTTACCAAAGAAGCTTCGTCTAAATCGGTTAATGTCGCGATAACTGGCAAGCGCCCCACAAACTCTGGTATCAGGCCGAACTTAAGGAGATCTTCTGGCTCCAATTCACTGAATACTTCTCCGACGCCTCGACTATCATTCTCTTTGACATCTGCGCCAAAACCAATCGAACTTCCCTTGCCCCTTGCTGATATTATCTTATCGAGCCCCGCAAACGCTCCACCACAAATAAACAAGATGTTCGTCGTATCTACTTGCAGAAACTCTTGCTGTGGGTGTTTGCGTCCACCTTGAGGAGGAACGCTAGCTACCGTGCCTTCCATAATTTTAAGTAAGGCCTGTTGAACTCCCTCCCCAGAGACATCCCGTGTTATCGACGGGTTATCCGATTTCCGCGTAATTTTATCTACTTCATCAATATATACGATACCCCGTTGGGCCCGCTCCACATTGTACTCACTGGCCTGCAGTAACTTAAGTATAATATTTTCAACATCTTCACCCACATATCCCGCTTCAGTTAATGTAGTTGCATCAGCCATCGTAAAAGGAACATCGATGATACGAGCTAAGGTTTGTGCAAGCAAAGTTTTACCGCAACCAGTAGGTCCAATCAGCATGATATTTGATTTAGCAAGTTCAATTTCGTCTGATTTTGCAGCAACATTTAAACGTTTGTAATGATTGTGTACCGCAACAGACAGTACGCGTTTTGCATGGGATTGACCAATCACATAGTCATCTAAGACTTGGCAAATTTCCAAGGGCGTCGGAACACCCTCCGAGGCTTTTAGGCCTGAAGCCTTAGTTTCTTCACGGATAATATCCATGCAAAGTTCAACGCATTCGTCACAAATGAAGACCGTTGGACCTGCAATAAGTTTTCGTACTTCATGCTGGCTTTTGCCACAAAAACTGCAGTAAAGGGTATTTTTACCGTCGCCACTTACTTTATCAGCCATGTATCACCTTTTAGCCCTCTGCATTCGTCAAATATACAAACTAAAACCTTTAGATTGATGCTAAATTGCGGAAAGTTTATGACACCGCAAACAAGGCCACAACCAAAATTTAAATTTTAAAAAAATTACTCTTCATCTTTGGGTCTATTTGCCACTATCTCATCAATCAAACCCCAATCTTTGGCATCTTCCGGTGACATAAAGTTATCACGCTCGAGAGCAGCTTCCACTATATCGTAGCCTTGCCCAGTATGGCTTACATAGATTTCATTCAGACGGCGTTTTAATTTTTGAGTAAACTCTGCATGAATCATAATATCAGTGGCTTGACCTTGGTAACCACCAGAGGGCTGGTGTACCATAATGGACGAGTTTGGCAGAGAAAACCGCATGTCTTTGGCTCCTGCAGTTAATAGCAGAGATCCCATTGAAGCCGCTTGGCCCACACAAAGAGTACTTACTTTTGGCTTTATGTACTGCATAGTATCATAGATCGACAGGCCAGCCGTAACCACACCACCAGGTGAATTGATGTACATGCTGATGTCTTTTGAAGGATTTTCTGCTTCAAGATGGAGTAGCTGGGCAATAACTAACGTACTCATACCGTCATGAACAGGTCCGTTCACAAAAATAATACGCTCCTTTAGCAAGCGCGAGAAAATGTCATAGGCTCGTTCACCACGACTAGTTTGCTCAACCACCATGGGGACGAGGTTCATATAGGTCTCTACTGGATCGTTCATAAGTTCCGCCTGCTGCTCTGAATTAAGGCATTACGCCAAATTGTTTTTATAATATTAGTGTTGCCCCCCAGATAGAACAAGGGGCAGAGAGCTTTTTAAGAGAAATTAAGTCAATAACCTAAGATTTAACAGAGAAGGTAATATTCTAGAAAAATAGAATGCCTGTTTAAGTCTCTAAACCAACTACTAAAACCCCCAAACTATAAACTTATTGGCTGCAAATAAAGTGTACCTCTTCATTTCAATTATATGCTTTCATCAATTATAAGGAGATAAAAATCAGATGCATTCATACATTAAATATGCAAAACGAAGACAAGTTTTATGCGCCACAACTTGGTTCATTGTTAAAAAAAGGTAGTGAGATGTATCCGTTAGAAGGTCTAAAAGTTATCGAAATCGCTCGCGTCCTCGCAGGACCATGGATTGGGCAAACTCTTGCAGATCTCGGAGCAGAAGTAACAAAAGTAGAAAGCCCAGATGGTGATGATACAAGAAATTGGGGACCTAATTATATTAAAAAAGGCAAAGATAATTCTGCGGCCTATTTTCATAGTACCAACCGTGGAAAGCAGGGGGTGACTGTCGACTTCAACGACCCCAAACGTTTATCCTATCTTAAAGAACTAATTTCTTCCGCAGACGTTTTGATTGAAAATTTCAAAGTGGGCAGCCTGGAAAAGTTTGGATTAGATTTTTCTACGCTAAGTGCTACAAATCCAAGGCTAATATATTGTTCGGTAACAGGTTTTGGGCAAGATGGTCCCAGGGCACACAAAGCCGGTTATGACTTTATGATCCAAGGCATGACCGGCATTATGGACATTACCGGTGAGCCAGATGGCATGCCACAGAAAGTAGGCGTAGCATTTGCCGATATTTTCACCGGGCTTTATGGAGTAATAGGCATCCAAGCTGCCCTAGCTCAGCGGGAACGAACTGGTACCGGGCAACATATCGACATGGCTCTTTTTGATTGCATGCTGGCTGCTCAGGCTAATCAGAACCTAAACTACCTCTCCACTGGTGAAAGCCCAGAACGCATGGGGAACGCACACCCCAGCATCGTACCCTATCAAGTCTTCCCAGTCGCCGACGGCCATATAGTGATCGCCTGCGGAAATAATAGGCAATTTCACAATCTGGCTCATGCGTTGGACCGGCAAGATTGGATTAATAATCCCATTTTTGCAGACAACTTAACCCGGATATTGAATAGATCCGAAGTTGTAAGCCAAATCACACAGCAGCTTAGTACTTGGAATAAATTAGAAGTCTTATCCTCACTAGAGGCGGCCGGAGTGCCGTCAGGTCCAATCAACACTGTGGCCGAGGCTCTAGAAGATCCACAAACTTTGTATCGAGGAATGCGCATTACCCCTGAAGGCATTCCTGGCGTACGCACGCCGATTAAGTTTTCAGACAGCAGCTTGCAACTTGAACGGGCAGCACCAGGTTTGGGCGAGCACAACAACAGTGATGATTTGGAGCCCGATTAAACGACAGGACAGGCAATGACAGGTACTACTGACGTAATGGACTTTCTAAGACACACAGCCTGGGATGATCTGCCGTCAAAGGTACGTAAACAAATCAAATTTTGCTTACTGGATTTAACTGGAGTCGCAGCAGGTGGTGCCACGACCAAATTGTCTAATATTGCCCGCGACTACGCAGCAATGGATATGGGCGGTACCATCCCAATGATTTTTGATGGACGAGGAGCCTCTGTGGCTGGAGTAGCAATGGCAGGTGGCATGACGATCGATGCACTGGATGGCCATGACGGGTTTAATCCCGCCAAAGGCCACGCAGGCTGTGGTCTGTTACCAGCGCTTTATGCGGTAGCCCAAGATAACAAATCAATTTCAGGTCGTGAGTTTCTTTTGGCCCTGGTTATTGGCTATGAATTAGCGTGCCGTGCAGCTTTAGCACAACACGCGACAGTGGCAGACTACCATACTTCAGGTGCTTGGGTCGCAGTAGCAATTGCAGGCGTGACATCACAAATGATGGGACTGTCTGAAACGCAAACTGCACATGCGATGGGAATAGCCGAATATCATGGTCCCCGCAGCCAAATGATGCGCTGCATAGATCATCCAACAATGCTAAAGGATGCGTCAGGCTGGGGCGCAATGTGTGGCGTATCAGCTGCGCGGATGGCCAAAGCTGGTTTCACGGGCGCGCCGGCGCTCACTTTACAGACAGAGCACTACAAAGATTTAGGAAAAAATTGGCTTGTGACGCAGCAATATTTTAAGCCTTATCCAGTCTGTCGTTGGGCCCAGGCACCGATCGCAGCAGTTTTAGATTTAAAAGTCCAACACAATATTGAGAGTAAAGATATAAGCGGTGTTCATATCACTTCGTTTCACGAAGCGGTACGCCTCGGCCAAAAAATAGTAACCAATACGGAAGAAGCGCAGTATTCAACATCATTTCCATGTGCCGTAGCACTTTTTCATGGCAATGTATCACCAGAACATATCGCTGATAATGCATTAAAACATCCTGAGTTACAGCGCTTATCGTCAGTTTTAACGATGGGCGAAGACGAAAAAGCTAATGCAGTTTTCCCTGAATCACGTCTGGCTCGCGCGGACATAACCCTAAAAAACGGACAGGTGTTCGCATCCACTTGGTTTGAACCCAAATGGGATCCTAACGCACCTCCCACAGAAGAGGAGCTCACCAAAAAATTTCATGATTACGCCACACCAGTTTTGGGAGATACTCGTACTCAAGAAATTTATGATGCAATAATGTTGTTGGAAAATACAGATACTCAGAACCTATTTGATCTTTTGTCGGTTTCTCCTGAAGGGTTTAAGCCTCATGTTTCCTGATTTCACCTCTATCGAACTCGAAACAATATCAAAAACACACGACGATATAATTGATAAACCAACGTAGTGGATTTCTGTCTCACAAAATATTCGGTCAGCTGCATGCCAAATGTTAATAACTACAAATTCTGCTCTTCCGATGCTGATACTCGGGGAACCAAAGCTTTGACCAAATCCTGCATATCAATTTGGCCAATAGGTTTCTCTCCATCGACAACCCTAAATTTAAATGAGGTGTCACCCTCAGAAAGAGCTATAAGAGATTCTAGGGTATCTTTTGGGCTTACGTCACCCGCGTATTTAAATTTTTCATCCAATGGCGTCATTACGGAGCGGACGCGCAAAACACGAGCACGATTAATATCACTAACAAATGCCTCGATGTAGGGGTCAGATGGATTTACCAAAATGTTTTGTGGGTCTCCCTGCTGAACAACCTTCCCATCTTTTAAAATGACAAGATGGTCAGCCAAGCGCAGGGCTTCATCTAGATCATGAGTAATAAACACAATCGTTTTTTTTAGTTCTACATGCAGCTCAAGCAGCAGCTTTTGCATGTCACTGCGGATCAACGGATCAAGAGCAGAAAATGCTTCATCCATAAGCATGATATCAGAGTTAGAGGTCAAGGCACGTGCAAGGCCAACTCGTTGCTGCATGCCGCCAGAAAGTTGGTAGGGATAGTGGTTTTCATAGCCACCAAGTCCCACTCGATCGATCCAAACACGAGCCTCCTTGTGACGCTCACTTTGGGGCATGCCACGCACCTCCAGCGGAAGTGCAGAATTATCAAGAACAGTCCGATGAGGGAGCAGTGCAAATTTTTGGAAAACCATAGCCAGGTCGGTCCGACGCTTTTCACGTAATGCCTCAGGCCCCAACAAGAGGGCATCTTCATTATCTATGAAGACTTGTCCATCAGTTGGCTCAATTAACCTATTTATGTGGCGAATAAGTGTCGATTTTCCAGATCCAGACAGTCCCATTACCACTGTTATGGCGCTCTCATGAATATCGATAGAGATGTCCTGTAACCCCAATACATGACCAGTCTGGGCAAGTAATTCTTCTTTTCCCATACCCCCTTTGACTTTTTTAAGTGCAGCTTCAGGGTCCGAACCAAAAATTTTATAAAGATTTCGAATTTCTATTTTGGGAGAATTTACCATCATATTACCAATTTATTTAAAAGTTTGATCAGTAGATACGCGAGCAATCGCTGCTTTGGACACTCGGTCTAAAATTACCGCAAGTAATACGATCCCTAATCCTGCGATAAGGCCCACCCCTAACTCTAGATTTCGGATACCACGGAGTACGAGAACTCCGAGACCAGGCGCCGAGACCAAAGATGCGATTACGACCATCGCAAGGCTCATCATAATGGTTTGGTTTACACCCGCCATGATGTTGGGCAAAGCCAGCGGCAACTCAACCCCAAGGAGCTTTTGTCTAGATGACATTCCAAAAGAATTAGCCGCCTCAACAACATCTTGGTCCACAAGTCTGATCCCCAGATCTGTAAGCCTAATCACTGGTACGATAGCGTAAACAATAATCGCAATCCCATACAACTTCGGTTCTGTGACACTGAAAAGGAAAATCAGGGGAATTAAGTATACAAAGGTTGGCAAAGTTTGAAGCAAGTCGAGGAGTGGGATTAAAGCCCGCTGTAGGCGGTTTGATTTGGCCATAGAAATTCCAATTGGCACCCCTAATATAATACATATTCCTGTACAAACAGCAATAATAGCTAGCGTCTGCAAAGCAGCATCTAGGTGGTCAATAAAAGCCAAAAATGCAAATGACAGAGTTACAAAAGCAGTAACTACAACAGACCGGCAAACATACCATACGAAGAGCAATATTAATGGAACAATAATCCACCACGGCGCAGCCAAAAAGCTAAATAAAGCTAGTTCTAGTAACCATGACAAAGGCTGGGTTAATGGATCTAACACTGATTTTAAAACGTCTTTTACGTTTAGGAAAGCTTCCTCTACCCCCGCAGTAAATTCTCGAGATTGTGGAAATGATGGGCAGGCCTGGTAGAGTTCATCCATCGATGGGAAAGGAAAGATAGGCCCCTCGTTTGCAGCGTCTGGGTTAGTCTTCGCCAACAAGCTAGCCATCGATAACTTTGGAGTACCAGTAGCTGCATCGCACCAAGCTCTTAACCCAAAGGCGTTAAAAAAACCGTCATAAAATGCCATTTTTTATTCCCCATTACAACGAAGGCACACAATTCGTGTGCCTTCGCTAAATCAGTAAATACAAATTAGTTTATTGTAGCAGTGCCGCTAGTTTTCCACGCGCCGCATCATTTATCCAACCGCCCCAAACATCCTGTTGGGTTGACAAGAAGTAAACAGCGGCCTCATCGCCAGTAGCACTCTCAGCATCCTGCCATGCGAGAAGACTGTTCATCATGCTATTAGTGAACGTAAGATTTCTCATCAAATCTGTTTCAGCTGGGTGGGAAGCCTCAAATTCACTGGTGACCACAGTCGTCACAACACTACTTGGCCATGACTGCATCGTAGGATTTGAGCAATCTGAATCTGAATTACAAGCTTGCTTGCTAGGATCATGAGCACCTAAGTCTACCTGAACCATTGGGTATTTTCCCATAACTAAACTTGGCGTCCAGTAGTATCCAAACCATGGCTCTTTGGAAGAGTATGCCGCTGCGATTGATGCGGTGAGTGTTTCACCAGATCCGTGCACGAAATCTTCAATGCCAGCCGCTTCAAAACCGCCACCTTTTGCTACATTCGTAGCCACAGTCTGACAATTCCAACCAACTGGACAATTATGCATCCTATTTCCAACTAAATCTGGGTTAGCTAACACACCCTCAATGGTCGTCAATTCAGGATGAGCTTCGGCCAAATAAACTGGTATGAACAGACCTTCAAGTCCACCGTCTGAAAGAACTCTCGTTAGTTCATTTATTTTTCCCGCTTCCAAAAGTGGAACATATGCTGGCGCTCCGTTTGTCCAAAGCTCGGTTATTATATCCGGCTCACCGGTTTCACTGACCGAAGCGAGTGCTGGCACGGAAGCAGAAGGCACAACGGTAACCGAGCAACCATACCCTTGCTCTAGCAAAAACTTAGCAACTTGCGTTACGATAATCGCTGAGCCCCAATCCATTTCCGTAAGCGAAACTTCACCGCAATCCTGAGCCTGCGCCGCTCCAGCGGAGAGGGCCGTGACCAACGTGCATGAAAGCGCAAATTTTTTAATATTTAACATAGATTTCTCCCATTATGTTTTTACAATTTAATGATCTATCCACTATTTTGGTTTGTCTAGAAATTTTTTTTAATATGCTATCATACCCTACGTCAATTATTTTTTAACTGCCATATTTTCCGCAATCATCGATATCATTTCAAACATTATTGCAGTCGCTGTGAGCGCCGTTATTTGATTTGGACTATCTTTTGTGGGCATCATGCAAACGATATCGCCACCGACAATATTCATGCCTCTGACTGCTCGCAGCAAACTAATCGCTTCATCAATGTCAAACCCCTTTTCCCCTGCTTCAATATTGGCCACACCGGGCGCAATAGTCGGGTCCAAACAATCAAGATCAAATGTTATGTAAACTGGGCGCCCTGCCAGCACAGTTTTTGTTTGATCAATCACATCTAAAAGTCCACGCTTACGAAATTCTTTCATAGTGACGACATTATAGCCATACTCATAGGAAGGTTCGAGCCAATCCAAGGTCCGCGCATGCCCGCGTAATCCAATTTGCATCGAATGCTTTGGATCAACTTTGCCTTGGTCCGCGAGATACGCACCCCAGTGTGCTGCTGATTTTTTTGCACCTAGAAAATGATCGACTTTAGTAAACACATCAGTATGCGCATCCAAGTGCAACAAACAGACTGGTTCACCCTTTGTGATTTCACCGCAGCCAAGAGCCTGAACAATGCCTCCGGTAATGGAGTGATCTCCACCAATTGAGACAGGCCTAGCACCCGTTTTATCTAATTTCCCAAAAAATCTTGTAATTTGTTCAATACAATCCTCATTGTCGTTAGCGCGTGGAAATGGCACGTCACCAACGTCCACTATTTTTGCAGCTTCCCAAGGGTTAAGCTGGAACTCGCTGTGCATCCGACGTCCAACAGAAGAGACGTTGCGCAATGCCCGAGGGCCAAGGTGTTGATCACGCTCAGTTGTACCATTGCCCGTAGAGTGTGGTACCCCCACTAGTGCGATATCCTGATTTTTAGCCTCTTCATTCGGACATCTAAACAGTGTGGGTATGCCCCACCAATAGAGGTTTTCCATCATTGAATTTAAATGTTTATCTGCCATCAAGTGATCCTCAATTCTTTTGGTTAGCATCAGATCATGCACACTCATCAACAGAATATCATGAAGAAGTAACAACGTTTTATACAATAAGTATTTCAGGCAAATTTAATAAGGACAATCAAAATAAAAAATCATATAAAAAATTTGTAAAATTAGATTTATAATGTTTAGATAAACTGCACCCAAAGGTGGTGCGCAAATTTTGGGAGCATCTTATGAAATTTAAAAAATTAACAGGTATTTCTATCGCGTCAGCAATGACGGTGTTAGGGTCCTCTGCTTTTGCTGATTGTGGCGATATTACAATG
This sequence comes from uncultured Planktomarina sp., assembly GCA_913047725.1. Taxonomy (GTDB): domain Bacteria; phylum Pseudomonadota; class Alphaproteobacteria; order Rhodobacterales; family Rhodobacteraceae; genus Planktomarina. The sequence goes on along the minus strand of CAJWTH010000007.1, from coordinate 19,453 downwards.
GCAGATATGAACTGGCCATCAGCCACTCTTATGGCCAATGTAGATAAAATCATTCTTGAAGCTGGATACGGCTGCTCAGTTGAAATGGTTGTTGGTGCTACAACAACAACGTTCGCGTCGATGAATGAAAAAGGCGAGCCTGATGTCGCAGGCGAGCTATGGATTAATGCTGTACGTGAGCCTCTTAACGCTGCGATGTCAGAAGGCCGCCTACACTCAGCGCTAAAAGGGCCAATTACCGATTTGGGTGAAGGTTGGTGGATACCACCTTTCACAGCTGAAAAGCACCCAGAGTTGAAAACAGTTCTAGATATTCTTGATCACCCTGAACTCTTCCCAGACAAAGAAGATCCCTCAAAAGGTGCCTTTATTGGTTGCCCAGCAGGCTGGGGATGCCAATTGTCGAACATCAATTTGTTCCGTGCCTTTGAAATGGAGAAAAAAGGCTGGGTATTGATTGATCCAGGTTCACAGGCAGGACTTGATGGTTCTTTGATCAAAGCTAACGAGCGCGGTGACAATTGGTTTGGTTATTACTGGGCCCCAACATCCATCATTGGTAAATATGGCATGAAGCTTATGCCATTTGGAGTTCCTTTTGCCGGCAATGACAACTGGGATGGCTGCATTGCCAAAGCAGAGCAAGACTGTGACGATCCAAAGCCTTCAGCTTGGACTGAATCTGAAGTCCACACAGTGGTAACAGATAGCTTCAAGTCAAAAGCAGGCGTTGCAATGGATTACTTTGCCAAGCGGGTATACCCAGGCTCAGTAATGGGTGCCATGCTAGTGTACATGGAAGAAGAGCAAGCTGACGGTCCCGACGCTGCCGCTGAGTTCATGTCACGTCATGAAGACCTATGGATGCAGTGGGTTCCTGCTGATGTTGCAGCTAAAGTAAAAGCCGCACTTTAATCTAAACAAAACAAAAAAAGTCTGTTAGCTATCTTGCTAGCAGGCTTTTTTATTTCATATACGGGGTTTAGGCATGAGCTTTTTTGATAAGTTTCCAGCAATGGAGCGCACAGATCTGAGAGACTTAAAAAAGGGGATCGACTCCTCGTTTAAAGAGTTTTCAAGATCTTGGGGAGAGGGTATCGAAGCTTTTTTTGATCCTCTTTTTTATTTTTTAGTCAATTTTGAAAAGTTGCTGCTGGCCACACCGTGGCCAATTATCATCGCAATAGTTGCCGCTTTAAGTTATTTAGGTTCCAGGAGCTGGAAGCTATCAGCCGGCGCTGCAGTCTCATTTTTAGTAATCGGTTATCTTGGAATGTGGAATAACACCATGTCGACCGTAGCTCTAATATCCGTGGCAACATTTATTTGTATTGCACTGGGTATTCCAATTGGGATCGCGATGTCTAAATCTGACAGGCTTCAGGCAATCATAACACCAATACTAGATATTATGCAGACAATACCAATTTTTGTATACCTGCTACCCGTCGTTATGCTGTTGGGCATTGGGAAAGTCCCTGGACTAATAGCTGTATGCGTTTACGCAATGCCACCCATTGTCCGTTTGACTAATTTAGGCTTACGACTTGTCGACAAAGAAATTCTTGAGGCAGCGGATGCCTTTGGATCAAATTATCGACAACGTCTTTTTAGAGTTCAGCTACCGCTCGCGTTGCCTAATATTTTTGCCGGCGTAAACCAAACGATTATGATGGCGCTCGCAATGGTTGTTATCGCTTCGATGATTGGCGTTAAAGGTCTTGGCGTGCCAGTACTCCAATCGATACAAAACCAGTATCTCGCTCTTGGCCTAATGAACGGTCTGGCAATCGTTGCACTGGCAATTATATTTGACCGGGTATCGCAACAATATGGCAAGCGCCTTCAGCGGCACCGGGAAGGTGGAAGTGATGTCTGATAATAAAATTGAAATAAAAAATCTTTATAAAATATTTGGACCAGATGATAAAAACATGGTCAAGCTTGTGGCTGATGGACTTGGGAAACAAGAACTCTTGGATCAACATCAGCATGTATTAGGTTTGCGAGACGTAAATATTGGTATTTCGGCGAGTTCAATCAATGTAATAATGGGGCTGTCCGGATCTGGAAAATCAACTCTGATAAGGCACATTAACCGTTTGATTGAGCCAACAGTTGGAGAAATAATTGTAGACGGCGAAAACGTACTTGAGATGGATCAAGACAAAATTCGAGATTTTCGACGTTTTGGTGCTTCGATGGTTTTTCAGAATTTTGGGTTAATGCCACATCGGACAGTTTTGGAAAATGCAATGTATGGTTTGAACATACAAGGAGTAGTCTCCAGTGAAGGTGAAAAAAGAGCCCAACATTGGTTAGACCGAGTCGGTTTGTCAGGTTTTGAAGACAGGTTCCCAGCTCAACTTTCGGGCGGTATGCAGCAGCGGGTTGGACTAGCGCGTGCGCTTGCAACCGACGCTGATATACTACTTATGGATGAGGCTTTTTCAGCACTTGATCCACTAATTCGTGCCGATATGCAGGCTATTCTGCTAGATTTACAGGATGAATTACACAAAACAATTGTCTTTATAACACATGATTTAGACGAAGCTTTGAGAATTGGGGATGATATTGCGATATTACGTGACGGTGAATTAATCCAAAAAGGTACACCGCAGAAAATCGTTTTAAAACCAGCTAATGATTACGTTGCAGATTTTACCAAAGATGTGAACCGTGCTAGGGTCCTCACTCTGGACACACTATCCCACGAGGCAGGGTCAAAAAAGGGACTACCACTTGAAAGCAATCTTCCCATCGAAGAGGCAATGCAAAAGATGGTGGAGTCTAAATTTAATTTGGTTACAGTGATGAAAAATAATAAGGCAGTAGGTCAAGTCTCTCTTGACGATATGGTTGCCGCTATAGCGAAGCCAAAACCCACCAACTCCGGATCAACAACAACTTATCGTTAACTTTCGTTCAAGTTTAGGTAAATTTATGCATCAGCACGTCGACAGCACAGACGTGATCTGAATATACAAACAGTGGATTAATCTCAATTTCTGCTACTTCGTCCTGATGTTTTGTATAGGCGATACAGAGCCGGTGTATTTGGAGAGATATCTTCTCAAGATCAGCCTGTGGACGTCCACGGAACCCGTTAAAAAGGCTAGATACGCGTAATTTTTTAAGCCCGCGAGTTATATCGTGCGGAGATATAGGCAGTAAAAGCGTTACAGCGTCACCAACTAATTCAACAAAAATACCTCCACTTCCCAAAACTAAAGCTATTCCAAACTGAGGATCCCTACGCAGTGTTACAATTAGCTCAGCTAATGGTTTAGGAGACATAGCCTCTAACAGAAATTGGTCTGTGACCGCCTGTGGATTATAAGAACTCACATCAGCCTGCATCTTTATTGAAGCTCTAATCGTTGAGGCTGAATCACTTAAGTTCAACACGACCGCACCAGCTTCTGTCTTATGCGCCAAATATGGGCTTACCATTTTAAGCGCCAAAGGATATCCAAGCTGACTAGCAACGGCACCTAGGGTTTGTCCCGACGCAACCTTGCCCTGCGGTACTGCAAAGTCGTTGGCCAGCAGCCAGGCCTTACCCTCAGGTTCAGATACTATCACTTGCTGGCCCTCCCGCAGATTTAGTGACAGAGGATCCGGTCTATCTAATAAGATTTGGTTACGATTTTGCCACCATTCGACAGAAGTACTGATTGCATTTAGAGTTTCGTGAATACCTTGCATAGGGGCAACGCCTTTAGAAATCAAAAGTTGGCGTGTCTCAATATCCATATTTTCTGGTATGGTTGCACATATTGCAGCTGGTAATCCAGTTTCCTTTGTGGCTCTGGCAAATGCAATGGCATCCCTTTGATAAAAAACTTTAGAATTATCCAAACCTACTGCCGGATAGTCCTGAACTAAGACTGCTGAGCCTGCTTCAACAGCCGAAATCGCTTTTGAAAAAACTGGATAGGTTAAATCGTCCTGTCCCCAGATTGGAGTTGTATAGTCTAAGGGATTTGAAACTGTTGCAATTTTTGGTAGCAAAGCAGCTAGTTCAACTTCTTGCGCTGGATCAATCGGTAAAAAGCTTAAGTCAATCTTTTCAGCATAATCCGCCAGCATAGTTGCCCCACCTCCTGAACAAGTAAACCCCACCAAATTCTTACTTTTGGGCGCACCTACAACACATAGGAACTTTAGGGTTTCGAGAAATTGGGAGGGGTTAGAGACGCTGATAATGCCAGTGCGCGCAAACAGCGCCTCGTAAAGCTCAGCAGAACCAGACAAGGATCCTGTGTGGCTTATAGTTAACTCAGACCCAATCGTAGAACTACCGGTCTTAAGCACCACGACTGGAATGCCTTTGGATAGTGCTTTGAAAGCAGCACTCTCAAACCGAGGGACATCTTGCAAACCCTCAATGTGTAGTCCAATGGCTCGCACCAATGGGTCATCCACAAAAAATTCTAAAAAATCTTCTTGGCCCAATACTGCCTGATTACCCGCTGAAACCATATATGCCAGTGGCAGTGAGCGCTGGCTCATGGTGATGTCAGATGAAAACATCCCTGATTGGGTGATGATCGCAGCGCCGTAGCCCGGCGACCAGCCCCCGTGCTCGAATGACCATAGGGCGGAATTGTCGATATAATTTATAATTCCATAACAATTAGGGCCAATTAGGGCCATGTCTCCAGCAGCCTCTACCAAGTCTTTTTCTTCTTGAATATTACCTGCTTCTTTAAACCCAGCGGAAAAGCAAACCACGCCTCCGGCGCCCAAGAGCGCCAAACTACGTAAGGCCTCAACCACATCACTAGCAGGAATGGCCATGTAAACCGCATCAGGCTTAACGGGTAGATCTTCTATAGAAGCGACACTGGGAACACCTGCCAAATCAGATCGCTTGGGGTTTACGGCCCACATTTCTCCATCAAACCCACGCCGGCGAGCCTCATCAATGGCAATAATGGCATAGCGGCCACCTATAAAAGCAATGTGACGTGGCTTAAGGAGCCGTTGGAAATTTGCACGGCGAAGAGGGGTCATGCACCCAGGGGTCGCAGGATTGAGCGTGTAATGATGTGCCGCTGTATCTCAGAAGTTCCATCCCAGATACGCTCCAGTCGACTGTCACGCCAAAAGCGCTGAATGGGCATCTCTTCCATGAGGCCCATACCACCAAAAATTTGCACCGCATCATCCGCAATTTTATTCAGCATCTCAGAGCAAAACACTTTAATCATCGCAGCATCGGCATCACTCATGGAGCCACTCTGCGCACGTGCGACAGCGTCATTGACTAAAAGGTCCGCTGCACGCAGGTTTATCGCACCGTCTGCCAAACGAAAACCAGTGGCTTGAAAAGTCCCAATGGGCTTGCCAAACTGTTTACGAGTTGCAGCCCATTCAGTTGCCATATTTAAGATACGCTCGGCTTTACCACAACAAGTGGCTCCTACCCAAATGCGACCCATGCCCAACCACTTTCCTGCCAGCTCTAGACCCCGACCTTCTTCACCCAAAACTTGTGCTGCACCCAACCTGACATCGTCAAAATGCAACTCAAAGGTTTTATATCCTCGATAACTCACACAGCGGGTCCCCTGGCGGCAATCAAAGCCAGCCGTTCCAACGTCCACAAGAAATGCAGTGACCCGCTTACGTGGTCCTCGTGGGGTTTCATCCTCACCTGTCGCCGCAAACACGATTGCAAAGTCAGGCATGCAGGGCCCCGAAATAAAATGTTTAGACCCGTTAAGTATCCAGTCATCTCCGTCGCGTCGTGCATTTGACTTCATGCCCATCACGTCTGATCCTGCGTCAGGCTCAGACAAAGCAAATAGTTCCCGTTTTTCTCCTCGCACTGCTGGCAGAAGGTAGCGCTCCCGCTGATCACCCTCACAAGCCATCAGCAATTCAGTGGGACGTGCTGCCCAACTTTGTAGGGCGTGACTTGTCTTGCCATATTCACGCTCAATCATCGACATCGGACCATAGCCCAGACCACCACCGCCTACCTCCTCCGGCAAGTTACAAGCGAAGAGACCCAGTTCCTTCGACTTAGCTTCAATCGACCTACCTATCTCTTCAGACACAAATCCAAGGCGGTCAACTTCTTCCTCATGAGGAAACATCTCTGTCTCAACAAAACGGCGGACAGTACCAATCAAAAGATCTATTTCGTGATTCATTTCCATGTCTTCTAGGTCCTTGTTTAAAATGAAAGGTCTTGATTATCTTAACGAATACATCGCATCGATAGCAAAACCAAAAATGACTGAAGCACAGGATTTTGGCGGTTACCTTGAATTTCATAAAGGTTTAGAAATCAAAATATTCCAAAATGCCTGCAGTTAATTAGTCAACTATCTGCGCCTCGCAATTTTAACTTATTTCGAGCTTCCTGCGGTGTTACGACACGAGCGCCCATTCGCTCAATGATTTCGCGTGCACGAGTAACTAACTGTGCATTTGTCGCCAAAACACCTCGCTCAAGATAAATATTGTCCTCGAGGCCTACGCGCACGTTACCCCCCAGAGCTACTGCCGCAGCCATCATTGGCATTTGGCCCCGGCCAATACCAAAACTGGCCCAGCTGGCACCAAGTGGTAATTGCGACTTCATTGCGACCATTGTTTCAACAGTTTGCTCTGCTCCCCAGGGAATACCAAGACATAGCTGGAACATGGGTGGGTCATTAATCAATCCTTCAGAGATCATCGCTTTTGCAAAGCGAATATGTCCAAGCTCAAAGACTTCCATTTCAGGTTTCACTCCCCATTCGCGCGCCATCATAGCCATTTTGCGCAATGTGGGTGGGGTGGAAATATAAATCATATCTGTGTCTGAAAAATTTAATGTACCACAATCCAGTGAACAAATTTCAGGCAAACACTCCTTGATATGTGCCAACCGTTCTTCAGGGCCAATCATGTCAGTTCCAGGACCAGGCAGAGCTGGGTCAGAGGCGTCAGAAACCCAATCTCCACCCATACCTGCCGTGATGTTTATCACCACGTCAGTATCGCTATCACGCACTCGGTCAACAATTTCTTTGAATAGCTTTGGGTCACGGGACCCCAACCCTGTCTTAGGGTCTCTGGCGTGAATATGGGCAATTGAGGCACCAGCTTTTGCGGCATCGATTGCGGCATTGGCAATATCTTTTGGTGTTACCGGAACATGCTTACTCTTACCTGTGGTATCGCCTGCTCCAGTTACCGCACAAGTCAAAACTACGTCATATTTCATTTGATCCCCCAATGTTGTCTCACTTGACTGAAACAGTGAATATATTTTTGTCGATTATCCGCCACAGATTGGGTTAGGGTGACGAAAAAACGCACCAATGGAAAGCTCACGACTATGGAAATTGATATTCTGCCTAAAATGGTGCGAGCTCCAACCCATATGGTTTTTATAGTCGTTCCTCGGTTCAACATTACCACTTTAATTACAATGATTGAGACGCTTCGAATCGGAAACTATTTGACCTCCTCACCCATATTCTCGTGGGAAGTAGCTTCATTTGACGGTACAAAAATTTCTGCAAGTAATGGAATGACTGCGACAGTTGAAGTTGTAACTGACAAGCTTTTGCCCGCAGAATTTGTTTTTATTTTGGGCAGCTGGGGTACTGAACATTATAATAATCGACAGCTTACAGCGTGGCTCAGGAAACGTGCCCGTGCCGGTGAACGCATCTGCGGCGTGGAGCTGGGCTCCTACATTGTTGCCCGTGCTGGTCTGCTGGATGGTAAGCCAGCAACTACACATTGGTCTTGGTTAAATGGTTTCAAAGAAAATTTTGATCGCGTTGAAGTTCAGGAGAGCCTCTTTACTCTGGACAGCAAGGTTATGACTTGCTCTGGTGGTCTGGCTGGCGTTGACCTTATGCTGCGCCTGATCGAAGAGATTAGTGGCAGTAGTTTTTCTGGTGAAATCGCTGACCAAATGCTACATCACCCAATCCGCAACGCCACATTTCCTCAGCGTAGCACAATGGGGCGCAGCACTGAGACCATGCTGCCCCTTTTAAGAGAGGCAATGACCTTAATAGAGAACAACATTGAAGAACCACTCACTGTACCACAGATTGCCAAATTTCTGGGTGTCTCACAAAGACAACTAGAGAGGCAGTTTAAAAAAAATGTTGGATGCACAGTCGTACAATTTGGCCTTTTGAGGCGGTTACAAAATGCTCGCCTACTGCTCATATCGACTGAACTTAGTATCCGTCAGATAGCCACGGCTTCTGGTTTTAATACGCTATCACATTTTGCCTATTCTTTTGGTAAATTCTTTGGTCGGCGTCCATCAGATTACAGGGAGGCATGGCCAACGAATGAACCAGCCCCCAGCTGGCCAGGTTCACTGTCTGATTTTTTGGAAACACTTAACGGCCGTCCCTCAAAAGGATCAATCTGAACGAGCCTGGCGAAGAGCATTCAGAACACCAACAATCTCGCGGTCACGTTGAGCGACCATATCTTCAAAATGTTGATCCTTGGCCACCAAATTACAGCCGTTGACCATACGATCGCGTAAGTCTTTCGTTAATTCTGGCGCTTCAAGCCGTGTCCACGGTAATTTTAATGCAGGGCCAAATTGATCCAAATTAGTTGCCATGCCACCCTCACCACATGCAACGTGAAATGCCATACACTGACCCTGCGCCGCCATCCGTGGAGCCGGGCCATTCATTAATGCAATATCAATATCTTCTGGCGTCGCCTCGCCATTGGCAACCATGTGCAATGCCTCGCGCCATAAGGCCTCCTGTAGACGTGTTGCAACAAACCCAGGAATTTCTTTCTTCATCATCAAAGGGGCTTTGCCCGCAACCTTATAAAATTTACCAGCCCAAGCCACCGCCTCTGGCGCAGTTTTTTTACCACCAACGATTTCAACCAATGGCAATAAGTAAGGAGGGTTGAAAGGGTGCCCAATAACTGTCCGTTCAGGAGTTGTACAATCAGCTTGAATATCACTCATCATTAAACCAGAAGTTGACGAACCAATGACAACGGATGACGGCAAGATATTGCCTATCTTCGCATAGAGCGCCTTTTTGACTTCCAACCTCTCTGGCCCACTTTCTTGGACAAACTCAGCCCCCTCAAGTGCTTCTTCCAGATTAGTAACAATACTCAGTCGGTCCATCGAAGCACCTGGCGACAGCCCCAAATCAATTAAGCTCACCCACGCAGTATTTATGATAGACAGAAACGCATTCCGCTCACTCTCATCATGAAGATAGGCAGTTACGTCATATCCTCGCGCTAGGAAGTGTGCAGTCCAGCCACCACCAATTGGTCCTGCACCTAGGCTAGAGACACGCGTTACAGATTTTGGGTCAACGAACATCACTCACCTTTAAAATCTGGGTTACGCTTTTCGACAAAGGCAGCCACGCCCTCTTTCGCATCGTCAGATTTTAGCATCATACGATATGTTGGCATTGGGTCAGTACGCATTTTATGAAAAGCTTGCTGCAGTGATACGCATTCAATTTCACGCTGGACCTCTTTTACGGACTGCATTGCGAGCGGTGCTGACCATGCAATGGAGGCGGCCCATTCACGCGCGGCATCCATAAGCTGGTCCGCCGGAACAACCTTATTAACCAATCCATAATGCGCGGCCTCTGTGGCGGTCATGCGCCGCCCCAACAAGAACATTTCCATAGCTATATTGTGGGGAATACGACGCGGTAGACGTTGAAGCGCACCAGCGTCCGGCACAATTCCCAAAGGCATTTCTGGAAGACCAAATTCCACATGTTCAGCAGCTATTATGAGATCACAAGCCATTGCCATCTCAAACCCACCACCGATAGCCAGTCCATTAACGGCTGCGATGACTGGTTTGTTTAGCGACCAGTTCTCAGTTAAACCTGTGAAACCACCAAAGCCATACTCATCTGCTTCCCACCAGTTATCAAGCTGCATTTCACCATTATTAAGCGCCTTCAAATCCCACCCAGCAGAAAAAATTTTCTCTCCACCTCCCGTTAGGATTGCACAGCGTAAATCTTTATCTTCATGCAGCTCCTGAAATGCAGCAGCTAGAGCCTGCGAAGTTGGTACGTCGATCGCATTAACCTTTGGGCGTTCTAACTTAACTTCTAATACATGGCCCTCACGATGGACCGTCACACCTTCTGACATCTAGGACCTCCTTATCGAAATTCAGGGATAACTTCATCACAGAAAAGTTTGAGAGAACGTTTCTGCGCCTCGTGGCCAAGTCCCATCGAAGCGTAATAAATAAACTCATCTACTCCAAGCTTCTCATATGTTTTGACTTTACCAATTACAGTTTCAGGCGAACCAAACATCAGGTTCTGCTCCAACATTGCCGGATCATACTGCTCGCGCCCCTCCAACTCGTGGAGTGGAATTTCTTTGGGGAAACCATTTTTAACATCGTCCAAATTCCGATAAAGGTTTTCAAACTGCCCCAAAACGCGAGTAATCGCTTTAATAGCCTCATCCCTATCTGCCTGATTTTCATATACAGCAGTATGACGCATTAAAGCGAAGATTGGGTCCGCAGTGCTCCCATGTTTTACTATTGATTCGTCCAACTGGCGTCTATAAAGTTCAGCCTCAGCGTGGGGACGAGTAAACGGCCAGCACACTATATTGGCATTATTGGCAACGGCATAATCATAAGTAATAGGCGATCGAGCAGCCACCCAAATCCGTGGGTCAGTCTGGAGTGGCTTAGGCACGGAAGTGGATGTTGGAAACTTCCAATATTCCCCATCATGAGCATAATCCCCCTTCCATAGAGCCAAGACAGCAGGCAACATTTCCTGCATATATTTATAGCTATCAGTCTGAAGCAGGCCTGGCTTCATTCGGTCAAATTCACGTTGATAGGCACCAGAACCTATACCAAACTCTAATCGACCACCGCTAATAAGATCAAGAAACGCTGCCTCTCCTGCTAAGTTGATAGGGTGCCAGTACGCAGCATTCACCACTGCAGTTCCAAGACGGATTTTGCTGGTCTCACCAGCCCACCAGGTGAGAATCTGGAACGGATTAGGGGCAATCGTCATTTCCAGAGCATGGTGTTCAGCAGCCCAAACTATCTCAAAACCACCCTCTTCAGCCATTTGTACCATTTCAAGAGTGTGTCGAGCTACATCTTTCATGTCGAGACTACTGTCCAAGCGTTCCAGATTTACGGCCAGTTGAAATTTCATTTCAGTTTTCTCCCTTAAGTATTACGACGCATCCGCGGCATTCCAAAATAGACCTTGCCCATCACCGCATCACGAATGGGTTTGACATTGGTTCGTCAGACGTATTCATCCAAATCGTCTTCGGCCTAGTGTAGTCATAGATCGCTTGAAATCCACTTTCGCGGCCATACCCAGACCCTTTTACTCCACCAAACTCCGCTATGGGAGAGACGACGCGGTAAGTGTTGACCCACACAATGCCCGCCCTTATTAAATTGGCCATTCTAAGCGAACGTGCTGAATTTTGGGTGAAAATTCCTGCAGCCAGCCCATGTTCAGTATCATTGGCAAGGGCAAGTACTTCCTCCTCAGTTTTGAAGCGCTGGACACACAGAACAGGCCCAAAAAGCTCAGTATCCACAATACGCAAATCCTGGTTTGGACATTCAATTATTGTGGGCTCATAGAACAAGCCCAATTTATCTGCCGGTTGCCTGCCACCCGCGAGTATCTTAGCGCCCTCCACCTTTGCATGAGCTACCTCGCGCTCAATATTTTCTAATTGGCCAGTAGTACATAGTGGACCCATCTGGGTTTCTTCTTCCAGCGGATCACCAATAACAATCTGGCGCGTGAGCGCTAGCATTCTGTCAAGGAATTCTTCCGCAATATCTTCGTGTAAATACAGTCGCGATCCAGCCACGCAGCTTTGTCCAGTGGCACCAAAAATACCCGCAATTGATGCATTCACAGCACTTTCAATATTGGCGTCATCAAATACTATGAACGGAGATTTTCCTCCAAGCTCCAGAGACACCTCCGCAAAGTTACGTTTAACATTTTCAAGAACGTGACGCGCGGCATTGGGTCCCCCAGTAAATGATACCCGAGCAACATTAGGATGCGAGGTCAACGCCCGCCCACAAGGTTCACCATGACCCGTGACGATGTTAACCACACCTGCTGGAATGCCCGCTGCTTCAATTAACTTTCCAAACTCCAACATCGCAGCACTGGCGTGTTCAGAAGCTTTGAGTACCACCGTGTTCCCTGCCGCCAAAGCGGGACCAATTTTGACAGCAACTAAGAAAAGTTGCGAATTCCACGGTACGACTGCTGCTACCACTCCGAGCGGTTCTCGCTTGGTAAAGACAAACATATCAGGTTTATCAATCGGTAGTGTCTCACCACTGACCTTATCCGCGCAGCCAGCAAAAAAGTGAAAGAATTCTGCAATGTACTTTGCTTGCCAACGGGTTTCCTTCAGCATTTTGCCAGTATCAATCGACTCTATACGCCCCAAATTTTCGGACTGCTCAGCAAGTAGGTCTCCCAATTTGCGCAAGCACTTTCCCCGTTCAGTTGGAGTTAGCTTTGACCATGGGCCCTCACTGAATGCATGATGAGCAGACGCAACAGCTCTGTTCACATCCGCTTCAGTTGCCGCTGGAACACGGCTCCAGACGTCACCTGTAGTTGGGTTCACGCTATCAAATACGCCTCCATCTGATGCGTCTACCCAATCACCGTCGATTAACATTTGGTAGTTTGTAATTTCAGCCACTGCAAAAGCCCCCAATCTCTTGATTCCCATTCAAAGCCGCTTTGGCTATTAGCGTTCGGGAAAAAGCGACACATATTGGCGAAAAATCCCAAAGTGTCTCAGCGCAATCAGGGCACGTTGGCGAAAAGGGGGACCCAAAAATGGTCAATAAAAAGCAAGTCATTGGCGGGCCACTAGAAATCAATGGGCGAACTTTATCTTTGTCCAGAGCTATTCGTGCAGGTGATTTTGTATTTTTAACTGGCCAAATTCCAATGCGGGGTGGCGTTCCAATGACCGATGGGACCGTAAAAGAACAAACCCGCGCTGTACTTGATGATATTACGGAAACACTTTCTCAGGCAGGATGTACGCGCGATGATGTCGTAAAGGCGATGGTGTGGCTCCGAGAGCGAGCCGACTTTCCTGGGTTCAATGAAATCTACGGTGAGTATTTCCCTCATGAGCCCCCAACACGGTCAGCTGTTGTTAGTGATTTGTTAGTAGACGCTCGAGTTGAAGTCGAGGTAATGGCCTATCGTCCATTGGGAGACGCTAAGTGACCAAATTGGCACCAGACGGCACACTATATGAACTGAGTGGGCCTCTAGGTGCACCAGTTGTAATTTTGGTTCATGGCCTTGGGCTTAACAAAGACTGTTGGCAGTGGATGGTCCCCATTCTTAAAAATTCTTACCGTATTCTTAGCTATGACCTTTACGGTCATGGCGGGTCTGCACCCCCTCCCTCAAAACCAAATCTCTCACTATTCCGCAAACAATTGGTAGAACTACTCAATCTTTGCAGCATTGAAAAAGGAATAATCGTAGGCTTTTCGCTGGGAGGCATGATAGCCCGGCGCGTTGCTCAAGACGCCTCAGACAGAACACAGGCACTAATCATCCTACACTCACCACACACAAGGAGTGAAGCCGCGCAAGCCGCTATCATCTCACGAGTTGAGCAAGCTAGCGTGTTAGGGCCTCAGTCAACAGTTGAAGCCGCACTGGAGCGTTGGTTTACTCAAAAATTTCGAGCTAATAATCCTAAATTAATGGACACGGTTCGAGGTTGGGTTACCGCCAACCAGAAAGAAATTTACCATACTATTTACGATGTCCTTGCGACTGGAATCAAAGAAATTGTGGCACCAAATCCAGCGCTAACCTGCCCTGCCCTAATCATCACAGGAGACGAGGACTATGGTAATGGCCCCGAAATGGCCCACGCAATTGCCGCCGAAATTCCAGGTGCTAAGACAGTAATTGTATCTGGCCTGAGACATATGGCCCTGGCTGAAAAACCCCAAGCTGTAAACAAACCAATTCGAGTATTTCTTGATGGATTGGAACGCTCATCATGAGTACGCAAATTCTTAAAGGACTTCGAGTTCTTGATCTCAGTAGGATGCTATCTGGGCCTTACTGCACCATGCACTTGGCCGACCACGGTGCTGAGGTCATTAAGATTGAGGCCAGCAAAGGGGATACCAGCCGAGGCAATGGACCATTTCATGCAGACGACACCAGCCAAGATTGGGCAGGTTATTTTGTAAGTCTGAACAGGGGCAAAAAAAGTATCCAGCTAGATTTAAAATCTAAAAAAGGAAAGGAAAGTTTTCTCAAACTTGCAGAGACTGCAGATGTAATTGTCGAGAACTTTCGTCCAGGCGTCATGGAGCGCCTTGGACTGTCTTATGAAACGCTTGCCACCATTAACCAGAAACTTGTTTATGCAGCAATACGGGGCTTTGGGGATCCACGCTCTGGAACGAGCCCCTATGCAGAATGGCCCTCATACGATGTAGTCGCTCAAGCCATGGGTGGATTGATGGCAATAACCGGCTCCGACGCGCAGACACCAACCAAAACAGGACCTGGCGTTGGCGATATATTTACAGGCATGATGATGGCATTTGGTATTATGGCCGCTTTGCGCGAGGCTGAGGCTACTGGCCAAGGTCAATTTGTCGACGTAGCGATGTACGATGCGATGATCTCCCTATGCGAGCGTATGGTTTACCTCCACGACATGACTGGCATTGTTCCAAAACCAGAGGGTAATGGGCATCCACTTCTCGCACCATTTGGATTATTTCCAGCCAAAGACGGTCACGTAGCACTCGGCATTGTGGACGATGCATTCTGGTATGAGTTAGCTCAGCTTATGGATCAACCTCTCCTTGGAAAGGATGAACGCTTTTCAACACTTGCCGCGCGGTCTCAAAATTCTGCAGAATTAAATGCAATCGTTTCTAACTGGAGCAGCCGTTATAGTAAGCAGCATTTAACACAACTGCTGGGTGGCAAAGTTCCCTTTGGTCCCCTGAATACAATTGCCGACATTAAAAGTGATCCCCATGTGGCCATGCGAAAAATGCTAGCTACAGTCCCCAACCCAGATCCTAATCATAAACCCTGGACAGTTGCAGCTAATCCACTGCGCTTTAGTGCGCATGAGCACAGGCTGCTGTCAGCACCACCTGCCCTGGGTGCAGACAATAATATTATAGACACTATTCCTAGTTCTGTAGAAATTCCTTCTGATACTAAGCAAGCACTTCAAGCAGCGTTCAGTAGTTTTGCAACCAGTGTGGCAGTTGTCACAACGCTCCAATCAAATATTAATCCCATCGGATTTATCTCTAATTCCTTTACCTCTGTCTCACTTGATCCACCCCTTCTGTTGGTTTGCATCGCCAAAGCTGATGTAGGTTTTGATAACTTTGCCCAAACAGATCATTTTGTAGTTAATATTCTCACAGAGGGTCAAAAAGAAATTTCAGACAGGTTTACAGAAAATTCTGACAAAAAATTTGATGGGCCTGTATGGGATGTAAATTTAAAAAATATTCCATTTATCCGGGGATCTTTGGCTAACTTTAGCTGCGTGAAGCACCGTTTAGTAGATGCAGGTGATCACCTAATCTTAATTGGACGTGTGTTAGGTTTTGAGGTAAATCCTGGTACTCCACTGAGGCGATACATCAGTACAAATCCAGATGTTAGCCTTGAAGTTACTGTCACACAAAAACAGAAATATAAAATTTAACTGGAGAACCCTATGATTCCTGAATTGCGAAAAGTTGTAACCTTTGATGAAAGTATACACACTGAAGGGGGGCGTGCATCCAACCCAGTGCTGCGCATGATTGGTGTGGCTGCTGTCGTAAAAAATCCTTGGTTTGGGAAGGGATTTGTTCAAGATTTATCTCCTGAAATTAAACGTATGGCACCATTTTTAGGAAAGTTAATATCAGATCAGCTGATTGCGTTAGCAGGTTCTGGCGACGCCATTGAAGCCTATGGAAAAGCTTGTATTGCCGGCACTAGCTGCGAAGTGGAACACGCTTCTGCCCTGATCCATACCTTACAGTTTGGTAATTTCTACCGCGAGGCCGTTGGCGCAAAAAGCTACTTAGGTTTCACAAACACACGTGGTCCTGCAAATACGCAAATTCAAATTCCCCTAATGGATAAACATGATACTGGGCGTCGTTCACACTACCTCACGGTACAATTTTCGATCTATGATGCACCTGCGGTTGACGAGTTGGTCGTGGCATTAGGCGCTGCCACTCGTGGGCGCCCTCACCACCGCATTGGGGACAGATACTCTGACCTGGCCGCCATGGGGCGCGAGGTGGACAATCCAGCGGGTGTCGAAGACTAGCTATAAAAAGTATTCTCAAATATTTAAAAGTAGTGGGAATTATCTAAGTAAAAATATATAAACGACAGTAATAAATTGAGATGGAAAGCCTGCTCTACCAGTGACTGGAAACCTGTAGAACTAATAATTTCCATTCTCCAAAAGCCAAAAGGGTTCAAAATGTTAACAATTTCAAAACATGCAGATGTTACTGGTGTAGCACCGATAACAGAAATTTTAGATGGCTGGGTTGTCACCAAAGGGAACCCAGAAATGAAGACTTGGGTCATGCACACCAGTGAGGATGGGAGCATGATTTCAGGATATTGGGAGGCAACCCCCGGGACGTATCATGCGACCTATTCAGAATATGAGTTCGTGCACTTAATTGAGGGCAAAATAATAATCACGGCTGATGGGCAAAGTCCCGTAACAGTGAGTGCCGGTGATGCCTTTGTAGTTGAAGCCAGCTTTAAGGGAACGTGGGAAATCGTTAAGAGCGTCCGAAAACACTTTGATATCAAATTAAAGTAGGTTTAGAGAATGATAGATGAAGAGAAGCCAACGTGGGAGATAAATAGTTCAAGATTATTCACATCTTGGCTCTCTACTCAAAACGCCAGTTTGGCTTTTACCACCTATCAGGCAAACAAGCTGTTTCTTGTTGGGGCCAACCAAGAGAACGACTTATCCATTTTTGAACGAACATTTAATCGTTGCATGGGCCTAGCAGTAAAAGGAAGCCAACTCTGGATGAGTAGCCTCTACCAGTTGTGGAGGTTTGAAAACTTTTTGGATCCTGGTGATTTGTCGGACGGATACGACGCGATGTATGTGCCTGTGTCTGGTCATACCACGGGTGACATCGACATTCATGATATTCACATTAAGGAGAATAATAGCCCTCTCTTTGTGAATACTAGGTTTAATTGCCTCGCTACATTAGGGCCAAAATTTAGTTTTGAACCAGTTTGGAAGCCACCGTTTATAGACCGCATCGCAGCCGAAGACCGGTGCCATTTAAATGGTATGGCCATGCAAAACGACATACCCCGCTATGTAACCTGCGTCTCTAATTCAAATTTATCAGAGGGTTGGAGAGATCACCGCGCAAGTGGCGGCCTAGTTATCGACGTAGAAAGTGGCGAACCTGTTATAGGCGGATTGTCGATGCCACATTCACCAAGACTATACAGTGAAAAACTGTGGATATTACAGGCGGGGACAGGTGAATTTGGATATATTGACGTTAATAAAGGTAAGTTTGAGCCAGTCTGTTTTCTACCAGGCTTTGCACGTGGACTAACGTTTATTGGAGAATATGCTGTCATAGGACTATCCAAGCCCCGTAATAATAAAACCTTTAACGGCCTTGCCCTTAATGAACGACTGAAAAGTGAGAATACTAGCGCAAAGTGTGCAGCTTATGTCGTAAATTTACGCACAGGTGACGTCGAACATATGCTGGAAATCGAGGGTATGGGTGAGATCTATGATGTCGCTGTCCTGCCAGGGATAAGGCGTCCAAAGGCACTGGGATTTAAAACAGACGAAATTAGGTTTACTATACGACCAGAAAATTAGCGTTTAGCATGTGGTTGTTAAAACACTTATTGATTTAGGAGCTTAGGGTAACATGTCTGAAGAGTTTCTCACATCTCACTTACTCATACTAATTGGTTACGCGGCTCTAACCATTGGATATTTAAACATGACATATGACTAAAGCGACTGGCGTAACCGATAACCAATCTGTGATATTATTAAACTCATTATAAGTTTTCAGGCTAAAGTTTTTAAAATGTGCAACAAGTCGATCAAATCAAACTAAAAAGACCTTAGGATAGAAACTGATCTATTTCCCTAGAATGTTGTACAAAAATGTTCATTGCATCATTTTGCGACAGTCTTTCTAGGACACCATCTGCTACTTCTTCTTGTGTCCACATCCAATCCTTAACTGGATCACCTCTCATTTCCCAATTTGCAAACAATCGCCTTTTGGATTTAGCGTCTTCCAAAAGTTTAACGTCCGTGTGTCGAGCATCAATTTTTATCTTTGAATATAAAGAATCAATCTTGTTTGGGGGGCCCTCTAAGTACTGTAGGTATAGATCTGATCTACAAATCAAAGCTCCAGTTATCTGGTTTTTTTTATTGTTTTGTTTCGATTGGACGAGGACGCCCTCTAGGGCTTTGTCATCAAATCCCACAGGTTTAGATACATAGATCACCTGCTTAATGAATGAATTTTCTGCATCTCTCATAGGGTAAAGTTTATAACAAACATACTCCATGTCAAATCAGCTGCTAACTTATAAAGTTAATTTCATTTTTTGCATTTTTAATTATTTAATTTGATCGGTCTTTAACCACTTCCTGATCACTAGTGTAGATAAACATTTATCACACGCGCCATCGCGCAAATGTTTGACTTTGTATTTCTTCTCGCAAGATACACAGTGTTTAGATATTAATTTCATGCACGTTTGTATAGTTGCTGTCTGCCAATAAGCAATCTCCCTCGCTAGCAATGCACCAGGAAATTTATTTTTTGCTAAAAGGGCTACTTGATAAAAACTAAGTTTTAAAAGAATCTAAAATTTTTATTTTGTGGAGCTATCTCTTGCTTTGTTTTCTAGTCTTATGCATCCTGTTTAAGTCTGAGTTTTAGAAAGACCACCATGTATATCAAAACACCAAACTTATGACTACAGGCCAAGTCATAGCGTCGTTAATACTTATAATCGCATTAGGGGGCTCAATGCTTTACTATATGTTTCAGTATAGCCCTCTTACGCAAAGCGGAAAAGAGTGTGTTGATACAGCCACGGTCCTTCCGTTAGTAAATACTACTACGGGAATGGGTATAACCACCACCATTTCCAAGTGTGAGTAAAGCTTATCTAAACATAAAAATAAGGAAAATGTAAAATAATTCTCCAGTTATTCGATACATAAAAATTGTTGTAGGTACTATTTATACATAAGCAGCGAACAAAAAAATATAGGTTTTTAAGGAGAAAAGGTTATTATGGCGTCCCCTGAAGGATTCGAACCCTCGACCTGCCGATTAGAAGTCGGCTGC